>NZ_JBXWZQ010000216.1:0-67462 GCF_059432795.1 Nitrococcus sp.
GACGATCCGCACCGCGAACGCATTGCCTTCTCATCAGCGCACGCGCTGCTCGGGCTCAGCGAGCCATCGGCGTGGCGGTCGCAGCTTGGCATCGGCGTCGAACGCATCGAGCCCGGTCAACCACAGAGTGACCGCCATGAACGCAAGCACCGGGCGCTGAAAAAGGAAGCCACCGAGCCAGGGACCGCCACACTCCTGCAGCAGGAGTGCTTCGGCGAGTTCATCGAGCCCTGCGCAATAAGCTCCCCACCGCCCATGCCGAAATACACTGTAGTATGGTCCCATGCCTTCGGTACAAGGGTATTTGGTGGCTACGGGTGGATTCGAACCACCGACTCCCACATTATGAGTGTGGTGCTCTAACCAGCTGAGCTACGTAGCCTGGATCGTGGCGGGAAAAACGAGAATTTTCAGCGCGCCTCGTCGAACTGTCAAGTTATGCCGCTCGGCCAATGTCTGCGCCGGCCTCTGTGCTAGGCTCGAATACCGTTGGTGAAAGCCGGGCACGATCGTCCGTGCGCGGCAATGAGACGAATCAGACGTTGAACCGGAAGTGAATGACATCGCCTTCCTGGACGAGATACTCCTTGCCCTCCAGACGCAGTCTGCCCGTTTCTTTGGCGCCTTGCTCACCGTTACAGCGAACGAATTCGTCGAAACCGATGACCTCGGCACGGATAAAGCCACGAGCGAAATCGGTATGGATCCGCGCGGCGGCCTGCGGCGCGCTCGCTCCGGCATTGACCGTCCACGCTCGGACCTCTTTCGGGCCGGCCGTGAAAAACGTCTGCAGCCCGAGCAAGCGGTACCCCGCGCGAATCACCCGGTTAAGGCCGGGCTCCTCGAGACCGTACTCCGCAAGGAAGGCCTGTTGCTCCTCATGGTCGAGTTGCGCGAGCTCCGCCTCCACGGCCGCACAGACCGGCACCACGGCCGCGTGCTCCCGGGCCGCGATTTGCTGTACGGTATCCAGATGTGGATTATGCGTGAAGCCGTCCTCGGCGACGTTCGCGATGTACAACACCGGTTTGGCGGTCAGCAGATGCAGCTCCTGGAGCAGCGACCTGGCGGTTTCGTCCAGCTCCTGGGCACGCACCGGCACTCCCTGGTTCAACGCCGTATCGAGCTGCTTGAGCCGATCGCAATAGGCAATGGCCAGCTTGTCGTTGGCTTTGGCCCGGCGTTGGTAACGCTCCAGCGCCTTGGTCACGGTGTCCAGATCCGCCAACATCAGCTCCGTTTGCAGCGTTTCGATGTCCGCGGCGGGATCGACTCGCCCGGCAACATGGTGGACATCCGTCCCCTCGAAGCAACGCACGACATGGGCGACCGCGTCTGTCTCACGGATTTGGGCGAGAAATCTATTACCTAGTCCCTCACCCTGGGAGGCGCCCGCGACCAGCCCCGCGATGTCGAAGAACTCCATCACGGTCGGCACGACCTTTTGGGGCTTTACGATCTCGGCGAGTTGCTCCAGACGGGGGTCCGGTACAGCCACGATACCCACGTGCGGCTCGATGGTACAGAAAGGGTAGTTCTCCGCCGGCGCATGATTTCGGGTGAGCGCATTGAACAAGGTCGATTTGCCTACATTAGGCAGGCCGACAATTCCGCAGTTAAAGCCCATATCGGCCTTCTCGCATATCAGGGGGACTTCGAAGAGGGCGCTACGGTATGTAGACGCTGGAATGCCCGGCCCCACTCACCTTCGATCAGAAATCGCAGGATTTCGCAGGCGCTGGCGATGCCGGCGTCGATTGCCTCTTGCTCCTCTCGGCTGGGTGGCGCGAGCACGTATCCGATCACCTCGTCCCGGTACCCCGGATGACCGACTCCGATCCGTAAGCGGTTGAAATCCGACGTCGCGAGCGCATTGATCGCATCCCGCAACCCGTTGTGCCCGCCGTGTCCCCCGCCTTGCTTCAAGCGCACGGTGCCCGGGGAGAGATCGACGTCGTCGTGAGCGATCAAGATGCTACGGGTAGGCAAACGGTAGTAACGGACAAACTGGCTGATGGCGAGACCACTATGATTCATGTAGGTCATCGGCTTGAGCAGATGGCACTCGATATCGCCGATACGAACCCGAGCGGTATCGCCGTTGAACTTCCGCTGTGAGCCAAACGACGCACCGAATTGCCGCGCTATCTCGTCCACCAACCAAAAGCCGGCATTATGCCGGGTCCGCACATAACGCGGACCCGGATTCCCCAACCCGGCGACAAGCCGCACCTCAGGATCGGCCTCTGCCACGATCGATCCGTCTCCATGACCCTGCGATAGCTATTCTTCGGTCTTACCGCTCGACTGATCGCCTGCCGTTTCTTCGGGCTCGGGCTCGAATTCCGCCTCGGGCGCCTGAACAGCTACGCCTTGCTCTTCCACCGCGGCTTCATCCTCGGCCGCCTTGCGCGGATTGTAAACGCTCACGACGCTGGGATCGTGGTCCGGATCGTAGCCAAGCGCGGTTAGCGCGACACCTTGCGGCAGCTTGAGTTCAGAGAGATGGTACGCCTCGTTCAGTCCCAGATCGGCGAGATCGACCTCGATGTACTCCGGCAGATGCTTGGGAAGGCATTCGATCTCGACATCGATGACATCGTGATGCACGACCCCGCCCTGTTTGACGCCGACCGCTTTGTCTTCGTTGGTGAAGTGCAGCGGTACGCGCTGGCGAAACTTCTGACCGGCGGCCACACGCTGCAGATCCATGTGCAGGATCACCGGCTTGGTGGGGTGGCGCTGCAGATCCTTGACGATCGCGCGCTCCAGCGCGCCGTCGATACTGACGTCGAGGATCTGCGAGAAAAACTTCTCCTCGCGCATCAGCCGCAAGACCTGCTCTTCATCCAACGCCAAGGCCACTGCGTTTTTTTGCGCCCCATAAAGGACCGCCGGCAGCTTCTTCGCCCGGCGCAGCCGACGGCTCGCCCCTCTGCCCTGATGCTCACGCACCGTGGCATCCAGCTTTAGCTCCACGCTCATCTTAGTGTTGCTCCTTAATTACCAGTCCGCCGATTGGCGGCGCGCACCTCCCCGAAATCCGGTTTGGCGCTCTGTGTTATTGCGAATTCAGCTCGCTAAGATCCACCGCCTCATTGCCCGGCCGGCTGCAGGGCAAGCCCACCGGCGTCGTACCGCTGGTTTGACGTAAGCGTAAGACGGCAGCGCGCAAGCCACCTGCTGCGCGCCTTGCCGTTCGCGCGCGGCCAACGGGCGCGCCATGCGAAAACCCGCCTCATTCCACGAACAGCTCACTGACAGACTCATCGTTATTGACTCGGCGCATCGTCTCGGCGAGCATCTCCGCCAAGCTCAGCTGACGGATCTTCTTGCAGCGGCGACCGCCTTCGCCGAGCGGGATGCTGTCGGTCACCACCAGCTCATCCAAGGTCGATTCGGTAATTCGCTCAATCGCCGGTCCGGAGAGGACGGGATGGGTAATGTAGGCCACGACCTTGCCCGCCCCTTTGACTTTCAGAGCCTTGGCGGCCTCACAGAGGGTACCTGCCGTATCGACGATGTCGTCGACGATGATACAGGTCTTCTCGCGAACGTCGCCGATGATGTTGGTGATCTTGGATTCGTTCGGTCGCGGACGGCGCTTGTCGATAATGGCGAGTTCGGCATCATCGAGTCGCTTCGCAATGGCCCGGGCCCGTACCACTCCCCCGACATCCGGCGAGACGACGATCTTGTTCGGATGCAGCTGCCGCCAAATATCACCGAGCAGCACCGGCGAGGCGTAGACATTGTCCACCGGGATATTGAAAAACCCCTGAATCTGATCGGCGTGCAAATCGACGGTGACCACTCGATCGATTCCCGCGGCCGATATCATATCGGCCACCAGCTTCGCAGAGATCGGCACGCGCTGCGAACGTGGCCGCCGATCCTGACGCGCATAGCCGTAATAGGGGATAACCGCGGTGATCCGGGCAGCCGAAGAGCGCCGTAAAGCGTCCGCGATGACCAATAGCTCAATGAGATTGTCATTCGCCGGCGTGCAGGTCGGTTGCACGACGAACACATCGCGGCCGCGCACATGCTCGTTGATCTCGACCTGAGCCTCGCCATCACTGAATCGTGTAACCTGGGCGTCGCCCAGTCGGATCTTGAGACTCTCGGCGATGGCTTCGGCGAGCTGCGGGTTGGCGTTACCCGCAAAGACCATCATGCGTCCGTTCTCGATCACGGTGGCTTACCTGTCGCTGTGCTGGACACAGAGGGACGTATAGACGGAAATGGCTGGGGTGGCAGGATTCGAACCTGCGAATGCGGGGATCAAAACCCCGTGCCTTACCGCTTGGCGACACCCCAGTTGCTTCGCGGCACGCCGAAGCCCCGCTGAACCGGCCGTGCCGACGCGAGCTCAGGCCGCGAAATCCCTGATGGCGACCCCTTACTCAACAGGGTCCATTCCGAAGCCGCTTTCGTGGCCACGCGTCGGCTTACCCTGGGGCGACGCGAGGCAACGCCGCCGCAGCAGCGCAGAGCGGTTACGACCTCGCGCGACCCAACCTCGCCACGGATGCGATAAGCGCTCCAGCACGCGTTGCGCCAAGCGCTCCTCCTCGAAGGGGGCGAAGATGCACGCCCCGGTACCGGAAAGACGCGCCTCCCCGAACTGCCCCAACCAATCCAGGGCGCGACCGATTTCCGGATACAGGCGGCGCACGACCGGCTCGCAATCGTTTCTAACACCACCCGCATGAAAGCGGTCTATTGTGATACGCGGCGAATTACGTGTCAATTCAGCGGACTCGAAGACTCGGCCGGTCGTCACGGTAATGCCGGGGTCGACGATCACGTACCAAGGCTCGTCCAACGCCACGGGCACGAGGCACTCGCCCACTCCCTCGCCCCAGGCCGCCCGGCCGCGCACGAAAACCGGCACGTCGGCGCCGAGCCGCAGAGCGAGCTCCGCCAGCGCCTCCTCGTCGAGGCCGGTCCCCCAGAGCTCGTTCAGCGCCACCAAGGTGGTAGCGGCATCGGAACTGCCGCCTCCGAGGCCGCCGCCGAGCGGCAATCGCTTCTCGATATGGATCCGCGCGCCACGGCTGCAACCGGTAACGTGCTGGAGCAACCGCGCCGCACGCACGCTGAGGTCCGCCGTCTCGCTTACCCCCGGCACCTCGCCGAGGCGATGGACCTCACCGTCGCTCGTGCAGTGAAATCGCAGCCAATCCCCCATATCCAGAAACTGAAACACGGTCTGCAGCAAATGATAGCCGTCATCACGCCGGCCGACGATATGGAGGAAGCGATTGATCTTCGCTGGAGCCGGCCAAGGAGCCGAGCTCATGCCGAGAGCTCCCAGTTGCGAATCACCAGCTTCACCTCCACCTCCTCTCGGGAGAGCTTCAGGGCGGTCGGCAACACAATATCCGAGAAGCGGGCATAATCACGGAATTCGATCCGCCAGCCTTGCTGCGCTAACAAGGCGAGTCGCCCTCGCCGGTCCAGGCGGCGCATTTCTACCGCGCCAGGCGCGAGAATTCCGCGTAACCAGTAGCGCAGCGCCGCCACCGGGAGATCATAGCCAAGATAGCGATGTAGTAGCTCCCGCGCCGAGCGAGCTACCGCCGACTCGCCACGCGAGGTTTGCAGCCGAACTAGTTGCGCATCTCCGGTAAGGCGCACCGAACCGGTACCGAAAGGCGCGATCAAATCGATGCGATAACGCTCGTTTCGCTGCCGCCAATGCACCGTCACGCTGCCACCTTCTCGGGCGGTTCGAATCGCCGCACGGCCGTCGAGGGCCCAGCTCGAGAGCTGACTGATCCGCTGCTGACGGCTGGCAAACGCAGCCACGCGTGCTGTCTGCGGTACCGGTGGCTGCGTCGCGCAGCCGACAAGGACGAGCCCGATGAAGCAAGCGCCGAGCAACCGCCTCATCATTATTCGGTCAGGCGTTTTATTGTGCTGTTGAGCAACGTGTTGTCCGCATGCGTCTGAAGCGCCTGTTGCCAGATACGACGCGCCTGCTCGCGCCGCCCGAGCTTCCACAAAACTTCCCCATAATGAGCACCGATCTCCGGATCCTTGCCGAGATCCCAAGCGGCACTGAGATAAGTCAGCGCGGCATACAAGCGACCCTGCCGATAAGCGAGCCAGCCCATACTGTCGATGACCGCCGGATCATGCGGGCGTTGCGCATACGCACGCTCCACCAGATGCGCCGCTTCCTGCAAGCGGTCGGTGTGATCCGCCAGCGTGTAGCCGAGCGCGTTCAAAACATGGGGATCGTTCGGATCATTGGCCAGAATGGCCCGCAGATCACGTTCGGCCGCCAGCAGCCGTTTCATCTCGATCAGGGTCATCGCGCGGCCGTAAAGCAAATCTTTGTCATTCGGAAAAGCCTTCAATCCCGTGTTGTATACCTCGAGGCTATCCTGCATACGCCCCATTGTGCGCAAGATTTCGCCTTCGACCACATAGCTTCGTGCGGCCAAGCGTGAATCCGCTCCGCGCATCGCGACGAGATGCTCATGCGCCTGCTCCATTTGCCCCTGTCTCGCCAGCACCACGGCGATGCGCAACTGAGCGTCGTCGCCATAGGCGCCGCGGGTGCGGCTGTAATAGCCTATAGCCGCCTGGTAGTTCGTCTCCTGCTCGGCCACCCGCCCAAGAAAATAGTGCGCGGCGTCAGGACGCTCTCCCAACGCGAGCAGCTGTTGCAACCAGCTCTTCGCCTGATCGGTCTTCTGCGCATCGATGGCGAGCAGCGCCGCCGGATAGAGGACCCGCGCATCGTTCGGCCGACGTTTCAACAGCTCGCGGAACTCCGCGAGCGCTTCGCGAATGCGCGACACGCTCACTAGCGTATGCGCATATTTCAAGCGCAAGTCATAGTCTCGCGGATTCTGGCGCAACAGGCCGGTTAGATCTTCCAAGGCCGCCTGCGGACGCTCGAGTCGTAGGTAGGTCTCGACCCGGAGCAGACGCGCCTCCCGCCATTGGGGCGCCAGATCAATCGCCTTATCGAGGGCAGCAAGCGCCGCCCTGGGCCGTTGCGACTGCAACGCCACTTGCGCGACACCATAGTGCGCGGCCCGCTGCTTTGGGTATTTCGCCGCAATCCGCTGCATCACCTGCAAAGCGCCGGTATTGCCGGCCTCCTGGGAGAGCATGGCCGCCAGACTCTCCAGCCCCTGTGCCGGACCACCCGTTGCGGCCTGCACCGTCTCGGTGAGTGTCTCGACGGCCTTGTCCACCTCACCGCGGCGAAGGCTCAGCAAGCCCACCGTTTGCCGCGCCTCGAGCGAATTCGGTCTCAGCTCGTGCCAACGGTCGGCGGCGGTCAGGGCCAATTTCTCATTCCCGGCCAAAAGGGCAATGCGCGTGGCGCGCTCGGCAACGGCGGAATCCGAACTGAGCCGCGCCGCCGCCACGTATTCACTCGCCGCCCGCGCGAGATCACCGCGACTGCCGGAGAGCTCAGCGACCATGAGATGGTAAAGTGTGGTGGCTTCGATCTCGGAAGCTTTGTCGGCTGCCGGCGCCGCCAGGGTATTCAGCTGCGGTCCGTGCGAGGTAGTACAACCGACCACCAGCCCTAACACTAGATAGAAGAGACAACGATGCATGAACATTCCCTCGGCGCCATACCCGGGGCGCTGCGCGAGCGCAAAAGCTTGTTATGATAACTGTACCGTAAGATCGACGACGAGCGGCGGCCCGTGCCCAAAGCGACTATAAATGCCAGTTGCCAGCGCAGCGACCGTGCGGCGCTTGTATTCGAGCGACATACACCTAAAATTTGCGATTTACCTCCCGTCCGGTATCCCATGCCAGTGGTAACGCTTGGCCTGAGCCACAAGAGCGCGCCCGTTGAGATCCGCGAGCGGATCGTCTTTCCTCCGGAGTGCCTTGAGGAGGCGGTCTGCGACCTGGTGGAACGGCCCGGCATCGACGAGGCGGTCCTGTTGTCGACCTGCAATCGTACGGAGCTCTATGCCGTCCTGGCGCCGGAGGCGACACCTGAGATTCTACAACGTTGGCTGGAGCACACTCATCGCCTGACCCCAGGTTGGCTGACGCAATACCTGTACTCACTCAAGGGTGATGCGGCCGTGCGGCATTTGCTCACTGTCGCCTCTGGGCTCGACTCCCTCGTGCTCGGCGAACCGCAGATCCTCGGGCAAGCCAAGAGCGCCTATCAGGCCGCACTGCGCTGCGGCACCGTGCGCCATACGCTGGATCGCCTCTTTCAATACGCCTTTTCGGTAGCCAAGCAGGTGCGCACCGAAACCGAGATTGGTGCCCATCCGGTTTCCGTGGCGTTCGCCGCGGTCAGCCTCGCAAGCCAAATTTTCGGGGATCTGGACCGGCAAACGGCTCTTTTGATCGGCGCCGGCGAAACCATCGAGCTCACCGCTCGGCATCTGAGCGAACATCGCATCACCCAGCTCATCATAGCCAACCGCAGTCTGGAGCGCGCCCGTAAACTCGCGGAGCAATTTCATGGTGAAGCGATCTCGCTCGCGGATATTCCACACGTGCTCAAGGATACGGACATCGTCGTATCCTCCACGGCAAGCGCGCTGCCAATCCTCGGTAAGGGCAGCGTGGAGAGCGCACTCAAGCGACGCAAGCACCGTCCCATGTTCATGGTCGATATTGCGGTACCCCGCGATATCGAGCCGGAAGTCGGCGACCTTGCCGACGTCTATCTCTACACGATCGACGACTTGCGCGAGGTCATCGACGATAGCTTGCGCTCGCGCCATGAAGCGGCCCGTCAGGCTGAGTTGATAATCGTCGATCAGGTCGAGCGCTTCATGGACTGGGTGCGCACGCTGGAGGCCGTCTCGCCCATACGCTCTTACCGCCACCGCGCCGAACGCCTGCGTGAGGAGGTTCTGCAACGCGCACGGCGGCGACTCAACCGGGGGGACGACCCCGCCCTGGTGCTCGAGTACCTCTCGCACACCTTGACCAAGAAGCTGATCCACGAGCCCACGGTCGGTTTACGCGAGGCGGCTCGTTGCGGGGATCCCGAGACGATTCGCACCAGCCGCCGCCTACTGGGCTTGCACACAGATGAAGACGAAATATCGTGAAGGGTACGCTACGCCAGAAGCTGGAACAGCTCGGTGAACGCTACGAAGAAATCGAGGCTTTGCTCGCCGAACCGGAAGTGATCGGCGAGCCGAAGCAATTCGCCGCGCTCTCGCAGGAGTACGCTCGCCTCCAACCCGTGGTGCAGACGCTGACCGAGTATCAAGGTGTGGAACGGACACTCGCGTCCGCCCGCGCCCTTAGTGAAGACCCCGACCCGGAAATTCGGGCGCTTGCAAAAGAGGAGATTCGCAACGCTCAAACCAGGCTCGATGGGTTGGACAAGCAACTGCAGTGGCTGATGCTTCCCCAGGATCCGGATGACAAGAAGGGTGTTTTCCTCGAGATTCGCGCCGGCACGGGGGGAGATGAGGCCGCGCTGTTCGCCGGCGACTTGTTCCGCATGTATGCTCGCTACGCAGAGCGCCGGCGCTGGCGCGTCGAGATCATCAACGAGGCCCTTGGCGAACACGGCGGCTACAAGGAGATTATCAGCCGCCTCGAGGGCCCGGACGTCTACTCACGACTCAAGTTCGAATCCGGCGCCCACCGGGTACAGCGCGTACCGGCAACAGAGTCCCAGGGACGGATCCATACGTCGGCCTGCACGGTGGCGGTCCTTCCCGAGCCCGAACAGATCGAGGAGATCGAGGCGGCGCTCGCCGATCTCAGGGTGGATACGTTCCGCGCCTCAGGCGCCGGCGGCCAGCATGTCAACAAAACCGATTCCGCCATCCGTATTACCCATCTACCCACGGGCATCGTGGTCGAGTGCCAGGATGAGCGCTCTCAGCATAAGAACCGGGCCAAGGCGATGGGATTACTGCAAGCAAAACTCACGGCGCGTGAACGCGATCGGCAGGCGCAGGAACAAAGCGCCACTCGTCGCTCGTTAGTCGGCAGCGGTGATCGCTCCGAGCGCATCCGCACGTACAACTTTCCCCAAAGTCGGGTAACGGATCACCGACTTGGCCTCACACTGCATAAACTCGACGAAATCCTGGAAGGCGACCTCGACCCGATCATCGACGCTCTGGTCAGCTCGCATCGGGCCGATCAGCTAGCCGCGATAGCCGACGAGGATTTTCAGTAATCACTCTCAAAAGATGGCATCGCGCAGGTGCGGTTCGTCGCTCATCCGCGCCACCCCCGCGGCCAAATCGTCCATCTGCAGGCGAATGCTTACCTCTGCAATTCACCGCAAAGCAAGGCATGCTGCGGGCTATTCGCAAGGCTTACCTCCTGACACGCCCGGCTCGCCCGAGCCAGCCTGCGCTTCAGGCGCCCTGGCCGTAAGCAGGGCACGCACGCAATCGGCGCCGATGTTCTTCGGTTCACCCCGACCCCTCGGTCAAGCCACGCGTTGCTTCTCGCGAATTTCCTCCAACGTCTTGCAATCGATGCACAAGGTGGCTGTGGGCCGCGCCTCGAGACGGCGCAGACCGATTTCCACACCGCATTGATCGCAAAAACCGTAGTCGTCCTTGCGAATGCGCTCAAGCGTCTCGTCAATCTTGCGAATCAGCTTACGCTCGCGATCACGCGTGCGGAGCTCTAGGGCGAACTCTTCTTCCTGCGTAGCGCGATCTGCGGGGTCGGCATAATTGTTCGCATCGTCACGCATGTGGCTGACGGTGCGCTCGACCTCTTCCTGAAGCTGTCGCTTCCAGGCCAGGAGCAGCTGCCGGAAATGCTCCAGCTGCTCCTCGTTCATGTACTCTTCTCCCTCCTTAGGCCAATAGGGTTCGAAGTCCTTGACCGGCAAAGCGTGTTTGTCAGCCATGCTCTATCCTCCACTCCATCCCGTTGGCGAAGCGATCATAAAGCCCCCCGGCAAGGTCCACAGCAGGGAGGCAGCTCGATCCCACCCGCTAGCGTCACGCGTTCCGCATCTTACCCAGCAAGACGAAGCGAATGTGTGACACAGTAAAAATGGATTCTTCCTGTGGCTGCATTGGCGGTCAACACCTAAAGACCTGATTCGATCACAAAGGTTCCCTCAAATCACGCGTGCTGGCAAGACATCACGCAGCCGCTCTGCCGCCTCGCACAGAATCCGCTCGGTCGTCGGCCAATCGATGCAGGGATCGGTGATCGAGACGCCATAGCGCAGCGCCGCCGGGTCGTCGGCGCTCAGCTTCTGGTATCCCCAGCCAAGATTACTCTCCAGCATCATGCCGATGATCGATTTGTTACCTTCCAAAATCTGCGTCACCAGATTATCCAGAACGAGCGGTTGCAACGCCGGATCCTTGTTGGAGTTCGAATGGCTGCAGTCCACCATCAGTCTGCTTCGCAGCCCCGCCTCCTCCAGCTCCCTCTCAGACAGAGCGATGCTGACTGAATCATAGTTTGGCTGATTGCCGCCGCGCAGCACGACATGGCCATCACGATTGCCCCGCGTGCGAATCACCGCACACTGCCCCATCTGGTTGATGCCCAGGAAACTGTGTGGTGTCGCCGCCGAGCGCAGGGCGTTTATGGCCACGGCCAGGCTTCCGTCGGTTCCATTCTTGAAGCCGACCGCCGTGGAAAGCCCGCTGGCCATCTCCCGATGGGTCTGCGACTCGGTCGTTCGCGCGCCCACGGCCGTCCAGCTTACAAGATCGCCCAGGTATTGCGGCGTGATCGGATCCAGTGCCTCGGTCCCCGCCGGCAGTCCGAGCTCGGCCAAGTGCAGCAGCAGAGCCCGGGCCCTCTGAAGACCTTCCTCGATATGGAACGAATCGTCGAGGTAAGGGTCGTTTATCAGGCCCTTCCACCCCACGGTGGTGCGCGGCTTCTCGAAATAGACCCGCATGGCGATGAAAAGGCTGTCGGCGACCTGATCGTGCAGCGCTTTGAGCTTTTCCGCATAATCGTTAGCCGCCACGGTATCGTGGATCGAACACGGTCCGACAATTACCAGCAGTCGGTGGTCCTTGCCGTCGAGGATATTCTTCACGACCTCACGACCCTGGACCACGGTAGCGAGCGCCCGCTCGGAGAGCGGCAGGCTCGACTTCACCTGCACTGGGGTGGGCAGAAGTTCCTGGGCCAGGACATTGATATTGTCAATGCTGATATCCGTCATACGCCACTCTTTGGCTATTGCGAGATGCTCGTAACAAGGCGCGAGTGTTCGACGTTAGCCTCAGGACACCACCGACCGCCAACCGGTTCGTAACCGGCCTCCCTGCCTGACGCCCAATCGCGATTCCGCCTCTCCGCAGGTTCGGCCCAAGGTCGTTTGCAGGGCCATTGAACCGACTCCTGGTATATCGGCTGAATTTTTGATTGTATCAGCTTACACTCCCTCGGCTAGGCAATCCGCGGCGCCAGCGTCCGCCGTTGACGGCATCAAGAGCGCAGCGCGCAACGATCCGGGTTGAGGCGACGCCGTGACGACCCGGCCCGCACGGCGCTCTCGTCGACGGTTAGACGGCGCGCCTCGTGCAACCGCGGGAGCCGATACATCGGTTCGAGCAATACCCGCTCGATCACCGCCCGCAAGCCGCGCGCACCCGAGCCGCAGGCCAGTGCCTCCCGCGCGAGCGCACGCAGGGCACCCGAGGTAAACCGCAACTCGCAACCCTCAATCGCAAGGAGCCTAATATACTGGCGCACCAGGGCGTTAGCGGGTTCTGTCAGAATGCGCACCAGCGCCGCTTCATCCAGCGCGTCAAGGACACTTACAACGGGCAGTCGTCCGATGAACTCGGGTATCAAGCCATAACGGACAAGATCCTCCGGCTCGACATGTACCACGGGGTCAGCAAGCCCCTTCACGTCGGCAAGGCCGGCGGTGAAGCCGATACCGTGATACTGCCGGCGCCTCGCGACCAGCCGCGCCAAACCCTCGAAGGCACCGCCGCAAACGAAAAGGATCTGCCGAGTATCAAACTCGAGCCACTCGCCGTGGCCCGAACCGGACCGCCCGGCCGGAGCAACCCTTACCACGCTGCCTTCCATCAAGCGCAACAGCGCCTGCTGCACGCCTTCTCCCGAAACATCCCGACCGTTTCCCAAAGCGCGTCTTGCGGCGAGCTTATCCACCTCATCGAGATAAACGATGCCTCGGCAAGCTTGGCGCACGTCGTTGTCGCACAATTGAAGAAGACGTCGGATGAGGCTGTCCACGTTCTCACCGACGTACCCCGTTTCGGTCAGTGAGGTGGCGTCCGCGATGAGGAAAGGCACCGCAAGACGACGTGCAAGTGTTTGGGCAAGCAAGGTCTTGCCCGCGCCACTCGGGCCGATCAGCAAAATGTTGCTCTTGCCGATCTCCGGTTCGCCCAACGCGGGACAGGCGCCAATGCGTTTGTAGTGATTGTACACCGCCACGGAGAGCACCTTTTTGGCGCTGTCTTGGCCGATCACGTAGCGATCGAGAAAATCGTGCAACTCGCGGGGCCGTGGCAAATCCGCCATATCGGGCAACGCTGGCACATCGCTCTCGCGCGCCAGAATGCGGCTGCACTCGGCTAGGCAGGCGGCGCAAATATAGGCACCTGGACCGGCAACCAACTTGCCGGCGGCCGCCTGGGAGCGGGCACAGAAAGAGCAGGCCGAATGGGCGTCAAGATTGCGCTCAAGCGTATCGTCACCTACTTTCCGCCCCATGAAGCACCTCCGGCATTATTTCGCCGGTAGCGAAACCCCTCACCCGCCATTTGCTCGGCTCGGCAACTCACGCCTCTCTTGATATTTATAGGGAGGCTTGAGCAAGCACGCCAGTCGAACCCGATCTGATATAGTCCGAACAACGGTCGATAACTCAGGTGACGTATGGCTCTCGATCGCAAGCTGCTAGACCTTCTTTGCTGCCCCATCAGCAAGATGCCGTTACGTCCGCTCAAACGAGAGGAACTGCGCCGCATCAATGAGGAAATCGCGCAGGGTCACCTGCGGTATCTGGATAACAGCGCGGTCGAAGCCGAACTCGAAGAAGGGCTGATTACGGAAAACGCCGAGCGCGTCTACCGCGTGGATGACGGCATCCCCATCATGCTGGAGGAAAGGGCCATTCCGGTCCGTTCACTGAATTTCAAGTGAACCGAGAGGATCAAACGATTGCCGGCGCATTGGCTTGGGCATACGCAGAGCTTGCCCATCATGGGGAAGGAAACCGGCTTGACGCCGAGGTGCTGCTTGCCAGCTTGCTCGCCGTGGGGCGCAGCCACCTCGTTGCCTGGCCTGAACGACGCCTGCCGTCGGCTGTGCGCACGCGTTATCGCGCCCAGATAAAACGCCGAGCCAGTGGCTATCCGGTGGCTTACCTCACGGGAGTACGCGAATTCTGGTCACTGCAGCTACGGGTGACGCCGGAGACGTTAATACCACGGCCCGAGACAGAGGGCCTTGTCGAGGTGGCGCTGGCGTCGCTCGTCGGCATTCACCAGCCGAAGCTTCTCGATCTGGGCACTGGGAGCGGCGCGGTGGCATTGGCCGTCGCCAGCGAGCGTCCGGATGCGACCGTAGTAGCGGTGGACATGTGCATCGCAGCGATCGCCGTGGCATGCAGCAATGCCCGCCGCCTGGGGCTGCGCAATATTCGCTTTCTGGTGGGCGATTGGTTCGCACCCCTTGACGGCGGGCGCTATCATCTCATCCTCGCCAACCCCCCTTACGTCGACCCAAGCGCCTCGGAGTCCTGCTGTGCGCCGCTGCGCTTCGAACCCCCCGGCGCTTTGTTTGCCTCGGAGCAGGGCCTCGGTGAGATCCGGCGCATCGTTAACCAAGCCAACGCGTATTTGCGTCAGGGCGGCATTCTGGCTCTGGAGCATGGCTACGGTCAGGGCCCCGCGGTGCGCGCCTTATTCCAAGCGCTCGGCTTCGAGAAGATTCGCACTGAGATCGATTTGCAGGGCCACCCGCGCGTATCACTCGGGACCCGACCCGCGGTATCACACGAGCACAGTTAATTCTCTTACAAAGGTGCCGTGACTCCTGTCCTCTTCGCCTTTCAGCACGCGGCCTGAATACCCGCCACACTGCACGCGAACTACCCGCATCATCGGCCAACCCGCCCACTCATCGCAGCGAGAAGGTCACCGGAACGATCAGCTCGAGACGGGCCTGGTGCATATCCTCGGGCATCTCGGGCAGCGGTTTGGCACGTTCGATCATCGCCTCCACGGCCCGATCGAGGATCGTGGAGCCGGCGCTGCGCTGGATACGGTACTCCAGCACGCGCCCCTTGCGGTCCATCACGAAGTAAAGCATCGCCGTCCCCTCGAGGCGACGCAACCGAGCCCGCCGCGGATATTCCTTGTGCCGTTCCAGCCAGGCTCGAATGAGCGAGGCATAATCGGCGACCGCTCCGGGTGAGCCGCCGCCCGAGCTCGCGTCGCCGCCGGCGGTTTCCTGGCTGGGCTCGCCCTCAGTGGGACGGGTCGAGGACGTAAGGGCGGTGCGTTCCGTCGCCGCGTCCTTTGTCGCCATGGCCGTCTCGCGCGGGGTTGGCTTCGGCGCCGGTTCAACGACCGGGGGTGGCGGCTTCGGCGGCTCGGGAACGCGCTCCTGCGGCTTGACCTCGCTGAGCTCAGGGACCGGCTCTTGCGGTACCGGCTCAGGCGGCGGCGCCTCGGGAACCTGCTCCACCACCTCCGGCTTTGGCTCTGGCTTGGTAACCGGCTCTTGTGTTTTGACCGGCGGCGAAGGCTCCGGAGGCGGCTGCGGACTCGGCTCCTCCGGGCTGACCGGATCCGCCTTGCTGCTTGCGGGGGCACCGCCGCCGACCGGACCCAAAGAAATTTCTATACCGCCAAAGCCGGCACTTTTGGCGCCGGGGTCCGGCATCTGCCACAAAAGCCCGAGCAGAACTCCCACGTGAATCGTCATGGCCGTTGCGAGCGCCGCCAGCCAATGTCGGCCTGAGAGTCTGATCATCGGGACGGCACCGTCAGCAGCCGCAGCTTCGCCACACCGGCTTGGCGCAGTCTTTCCATCACCTCGACCACCCGCACCCCCTCGGCGCTACCGTCGGCTTTTACCCGAACCACGGTTGATCCGCTGCTATCGATGCGCTCGGCGACGGCTTTCTCGAGCGCATCCGCATTCATCACCTTGCCATCCAGGGCAAGACGCTTATCGGCTCCAATCAGCACGGTCACCTCCGACTGCTCAGCCGGATGCTTATTGACCGAACTCGGCGGCTCGACCTTGAAGGGATCGGAGGCGGTGAGCCGCCCTGCCAGCATGAAAAAGATCAACAGCAGAAAAACCACGTTGATCAGAGGAAGTATCCGCTCTTCATCATTCTTGGGACGGCGTGGCTGGAACTGCATGGTCAATCTCTCTCAGCGGGGCGAATTGCCGGCGAGCGATAAGTTCTCTATTCCCGCCGCGGTGAGACGGTCGAGCACGGCAATCGCCTCCTGCAGGGCTACGCCTTCCGCGAGCCTGATCAAAACCTTGAGCGCGGGTTGCCGCTCCACTTGCTCTTTGACCCGGGCGGCGAGGCGATCACTCTCGACCGCAACGCCGGCAAGTCGCAGCCCGTCCTTGCTCACCTCGATCACCAACGCCTTATCGCTCGTGGAACTGCCTCCGGCACGCAACGGCGCATCCAGCTCGATCGAGCGCCAATTCGAAAAGGACGAGGCCAGCATGAAAAACACCAGAAGAATGAAAACGACGTCGATCAGTGGTGTCAGGCTGACCAGCGCTCGGCGCGGCCTGGCGCTATTGGCCAGCGAGACGGGCACGGGCGCGGAAGTTGACGTTTTCAGAATGGAGGGCGGAGTTGTCATGCTGCTCCTCGATTACCTCACCTGCTTCCGCAAGGTCGAAGGTGAAAACTTGAGTGACCGCGCTTTGCATTTCCAGCGCCAAGCGGTCGACTTTGCGCTCAAGCCAGTTGACCACTACCACGACCGGTATGGCGACGGCGAGACCGACCGCGGTCGTCAGCAGTGCCTCCCAGATGCCGCCGGATAGAATCGCCGGATTCACCTGATTGCCAGCCTGCTCGAGCTGTTGGAAGGCCGTGATCATGCCCAACACAGTACCGAAAAGTCCGAGCAGGGGCGCGAGCGAGGCAATGACCTCGAGCGGTCGGAAGTAGGTCCGCAGCGTCTCGAGCAGATCGGTCCCGACCCGCAATACCTCCTCACGCACTTGCGCCTCGGTCAGATCGTTGCGTTGCTGACCGTGAATGGCGAGCGCGAGCACTTGCGCTACGGGATTGCGCGTGCGCGAGGCGAGCGCGAGCGCATCGCCGGCACGCCCGCTGCGGTAAAACCGGAGCATCTCATGGGAGGTGCGACGATCGCCGAGCCGCAGGCGCCCGAACTGCCATAGCTTGAGGAAAAGAATCGCAAGCGCGATAACGGACATGAAACCCAGAATTACAACCACGGGGCCGCCGGCGTCGATCAGCTCGCCGGCGCGCCCGAGCGTGCCGGCCACGCCCAAGGGAGTAACTTGGCCATCTTCTAATGCATTCATAAACGCAGACTCTCATTATTCCAGGATCGGAGAACGCCATCGGCGCAAAGATTACCACTGAGGCAGGATAAACACGAATACATTGCATTTCTATCGAGATCACTTTTTATCATATTTTTTGCTCCGGCTTCCCCATGCCGCACGGCTAAATAGCCGGGCGATTGGCACACGTGTTTGCGGTCCGCCCACCCGTGGCTAGCCAACCGCGGAGCTTAGGGCTTATAGTGAATTGGCTGCAACGGTCGCGGACACTCCCGCTCACGGGTTCATTGCTTGCCATGAATGATGATCAACTGCTTCGCTACAGTCGCCAGATCATGCTCCCCGGCCTGGACATCGAAGGCCAGGAGAGGCTGCGCGACAGCCGGGTACTGATCGTTGGCCTCGGCGGCCTGGGCTCGCCCGCGGCGATGTATCTTGCCGGGGGCGGGGTCGGCACGCTCGTGCTAGCGGATTTCGACCGCGTGGAACTCTCCAATCTGCAGCGCCAGATCATCCATCGCAGCGCCGACATCGGGCGGCTCAAGGTCGATTCGGCCGCGGATGCCGTTCATGCGCTCAATCCGGAAGTCCAGGTGGAATCGATCACCCGAACGCTCGATCCGGATAACCTGCCAACATTGGTCGCCAGCGTAGATCTCGTCGTCGACGGCAGCGATAATTTCGCCACCCGCTATGCGGTAAACGCCGCCTGCCTGGCCGCCCGGCGCCCGTTGGTCTCCGGCTCCGTGATCCGCATGGAGGGCCAGGTTGCCGTATTCCGTGGCGATCGCCACGGCGAGCCCTGTTACCACTGCGTCTACCCCGACGCCGGCGAAGCCGGCGAGACGTGCAGCGAGACCGGAGTGATGGCGCCGCTGCCAGGTGTCATCGGCAGCATCCAGGCGGTAGAAGCCATGAAAGTCCTGCTCGAACTGGGTCAGCCGCTTGATTCCCGCCTGCTGGTGGTCAATGCCATGACCATGCAATTCCGCACCCTGCGGCTGCGCGCCGATCCCAACTGCCCGGTCTGCCACTCGCTCGACGGCGATGAGTCCGCCGTTCCATCGGCCGGAAAAGCGGGTACCAGCCACTGAGACTCGTGCCGCGCGAGCAGCGCGCCAGCCAGGAGAATATTGCAACGAATGGCCGCATTGGCGCGAAACCGAATCGTCCTGCCGTCGTGGAGGCAGACGTTCAGGTACTGAGTTTTTCCTTGAGCAGCTCGTTGACCAGCTGAGGGTTGGCCTGGCCCTTGGAGGCTTTCATCACCTGACCGACGAAAAAGCCCATCAGCTTCTCCTTGCCGGCACGGAATTGTTCCACCTGGCCTGGATTGGCGACGATGATCTCGTCGATCATCGTCTCGATGGTCGAGCGATCCGTGAGCTGCTTCAGTCCCCGCTGCTCGATCACCGCATCGGCCTCGCCCTCGCCGTTCCACATCGCCTCGAAGACTTCCTTGGCGATTTTCCCCGACAGGGTGTTGTCTTTGATCCGCATCAGCAAGGCAGCAAGCATATTCGCGCTGACCGGCGCCTCGCTGATGTCCATTCCCGCCTTGTTCAAGGCCCCGGACAGCTCCCCCATGACCCAATTACCGGCCAGCTTGGCGTCCGCGCATTGGGCCGCCACCGTCTCGAAGTAATCGGCCACGGCCCGGCTTCCCGTCAGCACGGTGCTCTCGTAGGCATCGAGCCCATAATCGCGCATGAAGCGCTCCCGCTTGGCATCGGGAAGTTCCGGCAAAGTCCGGCGCACCTCCTCGATCAGCGCGGGGACGACCTCCACGGGCAGCAGGTCGGGATCGGGAAAGTAGCGATAGTCGTTCGCCTCCTCCTTGGTGCGCATCGGCCGCGTCTCGTTGCGGTTGGTATCGAACAACCGAGTCTCCTGGACCACCTCGCCGCCGTCCTCCAGCAGCTCGATCTGGCGATCAATCTCATAATTGATGGCGCGCTCGACGAAGCGGAAGGAGTTGACGTTCTTGATTTCGGTGCGGGTCCCAAGCCGCGGCTCGCCCACGGGGCGCACCGAGACATTGGCATCACAGCGAAAGGAGCCCTCCTGCATGTTGCCGTCGCTGATTTCCAGATAACGCACCAGACTGTGCAGCTTCTTCATGTAAGCCACGGCCTCCTTCGCGGAGCGCAAATCCGGCGCGGAGACGACTTCGATCAGCGGCGTCCCGGCGCGGTTGAGATCGATGGCCGTGACATGCTCGAAGCCCTCGTGCAGCGACTTGCCGGCATCCTCCTCCAGATGCGCGCGAACGATGCCAATGCGTTTGCTCACGCTGCCGTCGAGCTCGATATTGAGATGACCATTGCCCACGACCGGCAGCTCGTATTGCGAGATCTGGTAGCCTTTGGGCAAATCGGGATAGAAATAATTTTTCCGCGCGAACACAGAGCGCGGCGCGATGCTCGCACCGAGCGCAAGACCGAGCTTGACGGCCATTCGCACCGCCTGGTCATTGAGCACGGGCAACACGCCGGGCATGCCGAGATCGATGGCACAGGCCTGCGTGTTGGGCGCCGCTCCATAAGCCGTGGAGGCCCCGGAGAAAATTTTTGTCTTGGTGGCCAGTTGGATATGGATTTCGAGCCCGATGACCGGTTCCCAGTTCATGCCCGCCTCTGTTTGTCCCGGAAAATCACGGCGCCGTGCGCCTCGGCCGATTCCCGGCTCATTCGTAGCCAGGCGGCACCTGCGCATGCCAATCGGTTGCCTGCTGATATTGATGCCCCACGTTGAGCAAGCGCTCCTCGGCGAAGAAGTTGCCGATGAGCTGCAGGCCTACCGGCCGCCCGGTGGCGAAACCCGCTGGCACCGATAGCGCGGGCAGCCCCGCCAGGTTGACTGCGATCGTATAGATATCCGACAAATACATCTGTACCGGATCCGAGGTTTTCTCGCCCAGATCGAAGGCCGCCGTCGGCGCTGTCGGACCGGCAATGACATCGACTTCCTCGAAGGCACGGACGAAATCATCCCGGATCATGCGACGCACCTGCTGGGCTTTGAGATAATAGGCATCGTAATAGCCCGCTGAGAGCACATAAGTACCGACCATGATGCGGCGCTTGACCTCGGCGCCGAACCCCTCGCCACGGGTGCGAAAATACATGTCCTCCAGATCCCGTGGCTCACTGCATCGGTATCCGTAGCGCGCCCCGTCGTAGCGCGAAAGGTTGGACGACGCTTCGGCCGGAGCGATGACATAATACACCGGCACCGCCAGATGCGAGTTGGGCAGCGAAATCTCCTTGACCTGCGCGCCCAACCGCTGCAGCACATCGATCGCCGCATGAATGAGATCCCCGACCTCGGGGCTCAGTCCCTCGCCGAAATACTCCTTGGGCAGGCCGACCGTCAAGCCGGTCAACGGCGCATCAAGCCCCGCCGCATAGCGGGGCACCGGCCGGTCCACGCAGGTGGAATCATGCGGATCGAATCCCGCCATCGCGCCGAGCAGCCAGGCGAGATCCTCCGCGGTACGAGCCATCGGTCCGCCCTGATCCAAGCTCGAGGCGAACGCGATCATGCCGTAGCGGGAGACCCGGCCGTAGGTTGGCTTGAGGCCGCTGATCCCGCACAGCGCAGCCGGTTGCCGGATGGAGCCTCCGGTGTCGGTCCCGGTTGCTCCAGGCACGAGCCGCGCCGCCACGGCCGCCGCCGAGCCACCCGAGGAACCGCCCGGCACCGCCGAGTTGACCCAGGGATTGCGCACCGGACCGAAGTAGCTGGTCTCGTTGGAAGAGCCCATGGCGAACTCGTCCATGTTGGTTTTTCCCACCATGACCGCGCCTGCGGCCTTGAGCCGCTCCACCACGTGGGCATCGTAAGGGGCGATGAAGTTGTCCAGCATGCGGCTGCCGCAACTCGTGAGCACTCCCGCCGTGCAGAATATGTCCTTGTGGGCGATCGGCACACCCGTCAGCGGCCCGCCCCGCCCGTCGGCGCGCTCGGCATCGGCCGCCCGTGCCGCCGCCAGGGCTTGCTCCTCGCAAACGGTGATGAATGCGTTGAGCCCCGGATCGAGGCGCCGGATGCGCTCCAGGCACGACCGCGTGAGCTCGGTGCTGGTAAGCTCACCGGTGCGCAAATCCTCCGCCAGCTGCGCAATGGTTTTCCTGTACATGCTTTTTTAGAACCCTGTCAGACTAGGCCGAACGAGCGGCGCTGCGGATGGCTTGCCGCCAAGCTCACTCGATCACCTTGGGCACAAGGTAGAGCCCATCTCGCGTAGCGGGCGCGATCGATTGGAACAGCTCGCGCTGATCCTCCTCCTCAACCACATCGGCGCGCAGGCGTTGCGGCATCTCGAGCGGGTGCGCCAGCGGCTGCGTACCCTCGGTCGCAACTGAGCCCAACTGTTCCACGAAATCGAGAATTCTCGATAGATTTTCGGTGTACGCCGGTATATCGTTGCCGTCTATCGCAAGGCGTGCAAGGTGAGCAATTTCGCGAACCTTGGAGGGTTCTAGGGACATATACAGTGCTCCATCGCGATTGAGCAAGAAAAGTAAAAAAGTCTAGCATACTTGCAAGCTTGCCCAAGCCCCACCCGGCGGTTGGGTTTTCAGACCGTTTCTAACAGGCATTACGTCGAGCATGTTCAAGGGAATTCGCGGGCTCTTCTCGAACGACCTCTCCATCGATCTTGGTACCGCTAACACACTGATCTACTCACGTGGTCAAGGGATCGTGCTGAACGAGCCCTCGGTGGTGGCGATCCGGCAGAATCGAGACGGCGGACCCAAATCCATTGCCGCGGTAGGCACCGAGGCCAAGATGATGCTCGGCCGAACGCCGGGCACCATTCGCGCCATTCGCCCTCTCATGGACGGAGTGATCGCAGATTTCACGGTAACCGAGAAGATGCTCCAGCACTTCATCCGCAAGGTACACGAGACACGCTTCTTGAAACCGAGCCCGCGGGTGCTCGTCTGCGTGCCCTGTGGCTCCACGCAGGTCGAGCGCAGAGCGATCAAGGAATCCGCTATCGGGGCCGGCGCGCGCGAGGTTTTTCTCATCGAGGAACCCATGGCAGCCGCGATCGGAGCGAATATGCCGGTGGATGAGGCGCACGGCTCGATGATTCTCGATATCGGCGGCGGCACCTCGGAAGTGGCCGTGATCTCGCTCAACGGCATCGTCTACTCTTCTTCAGTGCGCATCGGCGGCGACCGCTTCGACGACGCCATCATCCACTACGTGCGTCGCAATTACGGCATCCTGATCGGCGAGACCACCGGCGAGCGGATCAAACACGAGATCGGTACTGCTTTTCCGGGTACGGAGGTGCGCGAGATCGAGGTCCGCGGCCGCAATCTGGCCCAGGGCGTGCCCCGCAGCTTTACCCTCAACAGCAACGAGATCCTGGAGGCTCTGCAGGAACCCTTGTCCGGCATCGTCAGCGCGGTGAAAACCGCCCTGGAGCAAACGCCGCCAGAGCTCGGCGCCGATGTGGCCGAGCGCGGTATCGTGCTCACCGGCGGCGGCGTTTTGCTCAGCAATATCGACCGCCTCCTCATGGAGGAGACGGGCTTGCCCGTTGTGATCGCAGAGGACTCGATGACCTGCGTGGCGCGCGGCGGTGGCAAAGCGCTCGAACTGATGGACGAACGCGGCGCTGATCTGTTCGTCGCCGAGTAGGCGAATTGCTCCGTTGACACGGCTGCGATACCGTTCACGGACTCCAGCGAACAGCATCCGCCAGAATGCTCTCGATTGCCACGGTGATCGCCGGCGGCGGTGCGTTGGCACCTCGCTCTATACGGTCGATATCCCGTGGCCCCTCGTCATAACGAGCGTTGGGAGCACATTATCAAGCCGCTATTCAGACAAAGCCCGTCGATCACGGCACGGCTCATCGTCTTGGCATTGCTCGCGCTGCTGCTGATGTCACTGGACCATCGGCGCGCCATGCCGGAGCCGGTCCGCTACACGCTCTCCGCCGTGGTGTATCCCATCCGAATGATGGCGGCATTGCCCTTCGAAATGGGCAACCTGCTCTCCCGCGAACTCTCCGGTCGACGGCAATTGATGGTGGAAAACGGTCGCCTGCAAGCGCAGCGGCTACTCAATGAGGCACGGCTACAAAAACTCGACGCCCTCGAGCAAGAGAATATTCGACTGCGCCAGCTGCTCGATTCCTCTTACGAGGTCGGAGAGGCCGTGTTGATTGCACCGCTGATGCGAATCGATCTGGATCCCTACAGTCATCTGATACAAATCGGTAAAGGCACACGCCAGGGCGTATTCCGCGGCCAGCCGGTGCTCGATGCCAACGGGATCGTCGGCCAAGTGGACGAAGTGGGGCCACTGAGCGCTACGGTGCGCCTGATCACCGATCCCAGCCATGCGATTCCCGTGAGAATCAACCGCAACGGCATCCGCAGTATCGCCGTGGGCATAGGCAACCTACACGAACTGAAGCTGACCAACCTGCCCAACAACACGGATATCCGACCGGGCGATCTGTTGATCACCTCCGGCCTCGGCGGGCGCTTTCCGCGCGGCTATCCGGTGGCACGCGTAAAATCCGTCAAAACGGACCCGGGGCCTGCATTCGCGCGGGTGGCGGCAGTTCCCACGGCTGCGCTGGACCGTCTACAGGAGGTACTGTTGGTCAAGCGCGATCAGAGAGCCGCCCAGCTGATAAGCACCGAAAGCGAATCCGAGCAGTCGCCGAGGAAGCAGCCCGGTTCGTGAGCGTGCTCCAGCACTCCGCTTTCGCGGTCATCCTATTGAGCCTGCTCACGGGGCTGGTTCTTACGGTACTGCCGCTACCGCTCTGGGCGCAGCCTTTGCGTCCGGAATGGACGGCCCTGATTCTCATATACTGGTGCATGGCGTTACCCCAGCGGGTCGGGGTCGGCGTGGCCTGGACGGTCGGGCTGCTGCAGGACGTGCTCCAGGGATTTCTTCTGGGGGCTCATGCACTTGCCTTCGGTGTAGTCGCTTTCCTCACGCTGAAGCTGCACCAGCGCATACGGGTTTTCCCCTTGTGGCAGCAGCCCATGAGCATCGTCCTGTTGCTGCTGGTCATCCGGCTGATTTTGCTGTGGACCCGGGGCGTGAGCGGCCGTCCGCCTTCCGACTGGCAATACTGGCTACCGGCGCTGACGGGAGCGGCGATCTGGCCGCTGATCTTCCTCGGCCTGCGCGAAATCCGCCGCCGCACGCGGGTGCAGTAGACCGTTATGGCGCTGCCGCACCTTAACGATCCGGCCCGGGATGCACGCCTCATCCGCCGGCGCCTGGTCGTTAGCTTGTTCGGCATGTTGATGCTCTGCGCCGGACTCGTCAGCCGTCTCGCCTACCTGCAAATACTCGACTATCAGCACTACAGCACCCTCTCGCAGGATAATCGGCTGCGCCTGCAGGCGATCCCGCCATCGCGTGGCCTCATTTATGATCGCCACGGCATCCTGCTGGCCGAGAATCGGCCTTCATATCGCTTGGTGCTCATCCCCGAGCAGGTCAAGGGGCTGCAGGCAACGCTCAAAGACCTCGGCCACTTGGTGCGATTGCGCCCAACGGACGTGGAACGCTTCCAGGCGCTGTTAGAGCAGTCACCACCATTTCAGGAGATACCGCTCAAGTTCGAGCTCACCGAGGATGAGGTCGCCCGCTTCGCGGTAAATCGCCAACGTTTTCCCGGTGTGGAAGTCAAGGCACGGCTGACGCGCTTTTATCCGCAGGGTGAGACTGCCGTACATGCGCTAGGCTACGTTGGCCGAATCAACGAGCGCGAGCTCAGGCAAGCCGATGCCGCTCAGTACCAGCCCAGCAGCCACATCGGCAAAACCGGGATCGAGCGCTACTATGAGGCTCTGCTGCATGGCACGGCCGGTTTGGAACACCAGGAAACCAATGCGCTGGGTCGCGTCATTCGAACGCTATCCCGCAACCCCCCGACCCCTGGCGAAGATCTCTATCTGACATTGGATATCGAACTGCAGCGCGTTGCGGAGCATGCGCTGGGCGAGCACAGCGGCGCCGTCGTGGCCATGGATCCCCGCAACGGCGAGATTATCGCGTTGGCCAGTAATCCAACCTATGATCCGAATCTCTTCGTCAACGGAATCGGGCTGCAGGATTACAAACACCTGCAAAGAAGCCGGGACAAGCCACTGTTCAATCGCAGCCTGCGAGGCCAATATCCGCCAGGGTCGACGATCAAGCCGTTTGTCGGACTCGCCGGCCTGGAAACGGGGGCGCGCCGGGCCCAGGACACGATCTATTGCCCCGGGCATTTCAGCCTGCCGGGCAGCGAATATCGTTGGAACGACTGGAAACACTGGGGCCACGGCTGGATGAACTTCGAGCAGGCGGTCGCTCAGTCCTGCGATGTTTATTTCTACAAACTCGCCCACGATCTCGGGATTGATTCCATTCATGACTCACTGGCACGGTTTGGCTTCGGGCAACCCACCGGAATCGACCTCAAAGGCGAACTTCCCGGCTTGCTCCCTTCGCGGCAATGGAAACGCCGCGTCAAAGGCGAGCCCTGGTACCCTGGCGAAACCGTCATCACCGGTATCGGACAGGGCTTCGTCTTAACGACCCCGCTGCAGCTTGCCTACGCGACCGCACTGCTCGCCAACCGCGGCCAGCCCATCGTTCCGCACCTTGCGCGCGCCTCGCAAGCATCGGGACAAAGCAAGCTTACCCTCTTGCCGTTGCCTCACCCCCCGCGGCGGCCACCCACATTGAAAGAATCCGCGCATTGGGATCAGGTGGAGAAGGCCATGGTCGCGGCGGTCAACGGGAGTCACGGTACCGCCCGCCGGGTAGGCAGAGGAGCAGAGTACCTAATCGCGGGGAAAACCGGCACCGCTCAGGTCTTCGGCCTGAAACACACCAAAGAGGAGCGCGACGACGAAGAAGTGCTGGCCGAGCATTTACAGGATCATGCGCTATTCGTTGCTTTCGCTCCGGCGGATGAGCCGGACATCGCGTTGGCCGTCGTGGTAGAAAACGGGGGTAGCGGAAGTGCCGTGGCGGGTCCGATCGCACGGCGCGTGTTGGATGCCTGGCTGACTGACTGACTGAGGATCGCTCAAGCGTGCATTTCAATCCAACCGAATCCACCGTCACCGCCAATCAGCTGTCGTTCATCCAGCGCCGCCTGCATGTCGATCTCACCTTGGCGACGCCCTTGCTGCTGCTCTCGGCCTTCGGTTTGGTGGTCTTGTATAGCGCGTTCGGCGAGCAGATCGGCCAGGTCGAGAAGCAACTGGTGCGCTTGGGCGTCGCCTTCGTCGTGATGCTTACCGTTGCGCAAATCCCCCCGAGGCGGCTGCGACATTGGGCGCCCTGGCTCTATGGCCTCGGCCTGGCGTTACTGTTGGGCGTGCTGCTGTTCGGTGTCGCCGGCGGCGGTGCCAAACGGTGGCTCAATCTTGGCGTAGTGCGTTTTCAGCCCTCCGAAATGATGAAGCTCGCCCTGCCCATGATGCTTAGCGCGTACCTTGGCAGCGGGGAGTTGCCGCCTCACTGGAAGCGTCTCGCGGTCAGCCTGCTCCTGATCGTCGCAGCAGCCGGCCTGATCGCCATCGAGCCCGACCTCGGAACGGCGCTGTTGGTGACCATGTCGGGCCTGTTCGTGCTGTTCCTCGCCGGACTCGCCTGGTGGCCAATCCTCGCGATGCTGCTCGTGGTGGCGGCAAGCGCTCCGCTGTTATGGTTTTTCCTGCTGCACGACTATCAGCGCGAGCGGGTGCTGACCTTCCTCGATCCGACGCGTGATCCGCTCGGCGCCGGCTACCACCTCATCCAATCGAAGATCGCCATTGGCTCCGGTGGCCTCTACGGCAAAGGCTGGCTCAACGGAACCCAAGCGCATCTGAGTTTCTTGCCAGAGCAGCACACCGATTTCGTCTTTGCCGTGCTCGCCGAGGAGTTCGGCTTCATCGGCATCATGGTGCTACTCGTGCTTTATTTGACGGTAATCGCCCGCGGTCTGCACATCGCCGCCCACGCACAGGACAACTATGGTCGGCTGCTCGCCGGCAGCATCGTGCTGACCTTTTTTATCTATTTCTTTGTGAACATCGGCATGGTATCCGGGTTGCTGCCCGTGGTAGGTCTACCGTTGCCGCTGATCAGCTATGGTGGAACCTCCATGGTGACCCTGCTGGCCGCCTTCGGTATGCTCATGTCGATTCACACCCATCGGCGGCTATGGGTCTCGTGAGGCGGCATTTTTCGCGTAAACGGCAGGGGGACGATCGAAGGGTAATCCAGACGTGGTCTTGGCCGCCGGCACGGGCGGGTAGGCAGCAATCGAGCCTCCCAGGGGACGGCGGTCGTGTGCGGTGCTTTCGCTAAAAAAGCGCAGTGGCGGCGCGACAAGGAGAACGAACTTGCCTGTAGAAAAACGCTTCTCGCCCTACCCGAGCGCGGCGTTATTGCTGCTGCTCTGGGCAGCGCTGATCAGCGGCGCGCAGGCTGATACCAGCGCTTCGGACAGCGACGCTTTCGAGCGCTTTGCCGGGCGGATGGCGGCACGGCACGGCTTCGATGCGCAGCAGATCAAGCATCTGCTCGATCAGAGCGAGCGCCAGGACGGCATTCTGGCGGCCATCGCCAAACCGGCGGAAGCGCTGCCCTGGCATCGTTACCGGCCCATTTTCCTGCAGCCGTCCAGGATCCGCCGGGGCGTGGCCTTTTGGGAGCAAAACCAGGCCGTGTTGGAACGCGCCGCGCGTCAGTACGGCGTCCCACCGCAGATTATCGTCGCCATACTCGGCGTCGAGACCCGTTACGGCAGCTACCGCGGCAAGCATCGGGTCATCGATGCCCTGCGTACGCTGGCTTTCGACTATCCGCCGCGGAGCGATTTCTTCCGCAGCGAGCTGGAGCAATACCTGTTGCTCTCACGTGAGGAAGGCTTTGACCCGCTGCGCCCCGAAGGCTCCTACGCAGGCGCCATGGGTATACCTCAATTCATCAGCAGCAGCTATCGCGTCTATGCCGTCGACTTCAATCGTGACGGACACCGCGATCTATGGGATCAGCCCGTCGACGCCATAGGCAGTGTTGCAAACTATTTCAAAGCGCACGGCTGGCAACGTGGCGAGGCCATCGCCGTACCGGCTGAAGTGAGCGACGACAATTGGCCCGGGAAAAACGAGTCGAAGCTCAAGGCCGACAGCAGCGTGGCTGAATTGCGCAACCGGGGTGTGATTCCGAAACACGCGCTGCCCGCCGAGCAACCCGCAGGCCTGGTCGTTCTGGAAGGTAAGGACGGCCCAGAGTACTGGCTCGGCTTACCCAACTTCTACGTCATCACACGCTACAATCACAGCGCACTCTATGCGATGGCGGTTTATCAATTGAGCCAGGCAATCAGGCAGCGGCGCGAGCCATCGCCCCAATGACCCAGCAACCGTACTGGCCGATCGTTTTGCTGCTCGGATTCGCCGCGGTCGGCTGCAGCGTCAACTCCGAAAACGCAGCAACGCGTTCGAGCGCCAGAGCGACGAGCTACGTGGTGTACGGTCACCGCTATCATACACTGGACAGCGGCGATGGCTTCATCCAACGTGGTATCGCTTCCTGGTATGGACGCAAGTTTCATGGCAAGCGCACCTCCAGCGGGGAGCGCTTCGACATGTACGCCATGACGGCGGCCCACAAGCGCCTTCCCCTCGCCAGCCGGGTCGCGGTGACGAACCTCGCGAACGGGCGTCGCGTGGTGGTACGAATCAACGACCGCGGGCCATTCGTGCGCGATCGAATCATTGACCTATCGTACGCGGCGGCCAAGCAACTCGGTATGCTCAGCAAGGGTACGGCATCGGTCGAAATCCGCACCCTGAGCGCCCAGCCGGTGGCGGCAGGTAACGGCGATGAACGCGCCGTTGCTGAGACCCCAGCCTCCGCGCAAAGCGCCGCCGGCGTCCCGGACGAAGTATTCTTTGTTCAGGTGGGGGCATTTGCCGATCGCGCGAACGCCTACCGCCTGCAACAACAACTCAGGGCCGCGAAATTGGCAACGCCGGTGCGGGTAGAACCCGTTGAACGTGGGCAGAACACATATTACCGAGTGAGATTGGGCCCTCTGCGCGACCGCAATGCCGCCGGTCAGCTTACGCGCCAACTGGCCGATCATGGGGTCAGCGACGCGCGCACGGTCGCCTCGCAGTAATCATCGACATGCTGACGGCGCCGCTAGCGTGCGCTCACCAGACGGCAACGCGTAATCGCGATCCGAGCCATTTGGTTTCGATCATTGCCTTACTGGCGGAACGCAGGTTGGTAGCACGTCGATTCTCGGCAACTCTGACAACGAGAACGGGTTAAACTCGCGGACCGCAAGCGCAGTGGGCCTATGACCAACCTCTACAGACAAACAGCGAACCAAGCTATGCAGGTAATCAGGTTATCGACCCTTGTTTTGATCCCGCTCGTTACAGCACTGCTCGCCACCGTCGCTGCCGCCGCGCCGCAAGCGATCCCCATTCCGTCGCCTCCTGCTCTGGGCGCCACCAGCTACATCCTGATGGACTACGACAGCAAGCAGGTCCTGGTCGACGTCAATGTCAATCAGCGCCATGATCCGGCGAGTCTGACCAAGATGATGACGGCCTACGTTGTGTTCAGCGAGCTGCAGGCCGGCCACGTCGCCATGGACGATCGCGTGACGGTAAGCGAAAGGGCCTGGCGCGAACCGGGGTCGCGCATGTTCATAGAGGTGGGTGACAAAGTCCCGGTCGAAGCGTTACTGCACGGCATGATCGTCCAGTCCGGCAACGATGCCAGCGTAGCGCTGGCCGAACACGTGGCCGGCAACGAATCGACCTTTGCTCAGGTAATGAATCAATATGCTCAAAGTCTGGGCATGGAGCACACGCACTACGTCAACGCCACCGGCCTGCCGCACCCGAAGCACTACACGACGGCACGGGACACCGCCATACTTTCGCGGGCACTGATGAATGACTTCCCCGAATACCACCGCTTGTTCGCCGAGAAGAAATACACCTTCAATGGGATCGAGCAGTACAATCGCAACAAGCTGCTTTGGCGTGACCCCTCGGTGAACGGAATCAAGACCGGTCATACGGAGAAGGCGGGTTATTGTCTGGCATCCAGCGCCGAACGCCAGGACATGCGACTGATTTCCGTGGTCATGGGCGCAGACAGTGAGGAAGCCCGGGTCAGCGATACCCAGGCCCTGCTCAATTACGGCTTCCGCTTTTTTGAAACCCACCGCCTTTATGAGGCCGGTCAGGCCCTCACCGAGACTCGGATCTGGAAGGGCGCCGTGGAAACGCTGCCGCTTGGCTTGACCCATGACCTTTTCGTCACCATCCCGCAGCACCAATACGACAAGCTCAAGGCCTCCATGAGCGTGGATGATTCGCTCATGGCTCCGGTGAAACGGGGCGAACATTACGGTAAGGTCCAGGTACAACTCAATGGGCAGACGATTTCCTCCGAGCCACTGGTGGCTCTCGAAGAGGTCTCCGAGGGCGGCATCTGGCGACGTATGACCGATGAGGTTCTGCTGATGCTCCAGTAGCGAGTGACGGTCCGCATTGCCGCCGCGAGACGCAGGAGATACCGGTTGCAGACGATGCCCGATGTGGAACTGAGCGTGCGCGAGCTCGGACTCGCCGAATACGAGCCGACGTGGCGAGCCATGCAGGCGTTCACGGCCGCGCGCGGCCCGCAGACGCAAGACGAGTTGTGGCTTCTCGAGCACCCTCCCGTCTTTACTTTGGGGGTGAGCGGCAAACACATGCATGTCCTTGCCCCTGGGCCGATCCCGGTGCTCTCGGTGGATCGGGGCGGGCAGGTTACCTATCACGGTCCGGGGCAGGTGGTCGCCTACGTATTGGTCGATTTGCGCCGCCGAGGGATCGGGGTGCGGAGCATGGTCTCGGTGTTGGAGAATGCCGTCATCCGCGTGCTCACCGAGCACGGCATCGAGGCACGAGCACGCCGGGAAGCACCGGGCGTCTACGTCGGCGAGGCCAAGATCGCTGCCGTCGGGCTACGGGTTCGGCGGGGCTGCACCTACCACGGGCTTGCGTTCAACATCGCAATGGACCTCGAGCCGTTCAGCCGGATCAATCCCTGCGGCTATGCGGGGCTGCAGGTAACGGATATGCGGCAACAGGGTGTGACACTGTCGGCGGATGCGGTCGGACAGAAGCTCGCGCGCGCGCTGACTCATGAGCTGCGCGCGCGAAGCACGGTCCCGCTCAAGAGCTAAGCCGCGAGACGCGCGGCCGCGATGCCGGGAGCGCCGATGCGCATACCAACCCATCAGCGCCGCGCCGGGCTCGAGCATGAGAGCTCGGCGTCCAGCGCGGCCAACCGCTCCGGCGTTCCGATATCACACCAGCGACCTTGATAGTGCTCGGCGGTCAACAGCCCGTCCGCGGCGGCCTGGCGCAGCAACGGCGCCAGGGGGAAGGCTCCCGGGCGAGCCCGGTCAAACAATTCCCGCCGATAGCAGCCGATGCCGGCGAACGTCAACCGCTGCCCGTGCGGCGGCTCAACTACCTGCCTCCCGATCAGCGAGAAATCCCCCTGCGGGTGGTGAGGCGGATTGTCCACCAAAACCAGATGCGCCAGACCGGCGGGCTCGCCCGGTAGGCCCCGCAATGGATAGGCGCTCCATATGTCACCGTTGACGACCCAGAACGGCTCGTTGCCGAGCAACGGCAAGGCACGCTGTATGCCACCGCCGGTTTCCAACGCGTGCGCGCCCTCATCCGAAATTCGGATCTCGAGCCCCCAGCGAGTGCCATCACCCAGATAACGGATCAGCTGAGCGCCCAGCCACGCCACATTGACCACGACCGTGTCGACGCCGGCATGCGCGAGCGCCGTTAGTTGATGGTCGATCAACGGCCGCCCCGCGAGCGTGAGCATCGGCTTGGGGGTTCGTTCCGTCAGCGGGCGCATGCGCATGCCCCGGCCGGCGGCCAATATCATCGCCCTCATGATCGCGGCCGCTGCCGAGGCCCGCGTCGTTGCAGGCCATCAAAGAACTCGAGCAGCTCACCGAGTTCCGCGTAGCGTTCGGCCACCGTGCGCACATAGCCAATGAAGCGCGGCGTCTCGGCCAGATAACGGGACTTGCCGTCGCGGTAGCACAGGCGGGCAAATATTCCGATCACCTTGAGGTGGCGCTGCACGCCCATCCAGTCGAGCGCCCGCGCAAACTCCTCGTCGTCCGCCGGGATCGGAATACCTTCGAGGCGCGCACGGCGGCGATAATAGCGCAGCCAGCGCGCCTCCAGATCCGGTTCCCAGGAAACAAACGCATCACGCAGCAGCGAGACGACATCGTAGGTTGCCGGCCCATAGACGGCGTCTTGGAAATCGATGACGCCGGGGTTTGGCTCGCAGTACATCAGATTGCGCACCATGTAGTCACGATGCACATAGACCGGCGACTGTTCGAGCGCGTTGGTTACGAGCCGATCGCAAGTCTCGCGCCAGCCCTCCCGCTCGGCGGCGCTGAGATCGATACCCAGATGACGGGCGACGTACCAGTCGGGAAACAGATTCAGCTCCCGCTGCAGCAGATCCTGGTCGTAGGAGGGCAAACGGTCCGGCTCACTGGCGGCCTGCCAGCGGATCAGCGTGTCGACTGCATCCGTGAACAGGGCGTCGGCATCGTGATGAGCGAGTGCATCGAGATAGCTCTCGCGACCCAAGTCGGTGAGCAGCAGAAAACCCTCGGCGCTCTGCTGCGCCAAAACAGCCGGAGCGTTGACGCCCGCCTCACGGAGCAGCTTCGCCACCGTCACGAAGGGGCGACAATCCTCCCGTGCCGGAGGCGCATCCATGGCGATGTACGTCGTCTTCGCCAGGTGCACGCGAAAATAGCGCCGGAAGCTGGCATCGTTGGTGATCGGCTCGAGCGCGCGCACGCGAAGCCCCAGCTCATCGGCAAGCCACCGCTGTAACCGTGCGAGCCGATCATCCGTATCCGCCGTCGACCCGACCATACCGCCTGTACCCTCGCCGGCCTGCCTTGGCGTAATCTCCAATGCGCCATGATACGGGAGCCGGCGACGCCGGCCAATGACGGCCGGTTGCCGGCACCGGGCGGCAGCGCTGTGCCGTGCACGCCAAGCCGGCTCGAGCACAGGTGCCGCATTGCGGATGCGAATCGCCCTTCATTGCAGGCCCATGCGAGCTGTGCGAAGGTGTGGCCCCGCGGAGAGGACAGCGTGACACCGGCGAAATTATCGCGATATCTGACGACCCTGGCGCTATGCGGTTCGAGCCTGCTCGGAGACATTGCCTCCGCCCGCCCGCCAGCCGGCAACTGGGGATTATGCGGCGGTCCGTTGGTTCCTCCTCCGCTCGGCGATCCGAGCCGGCGCAACGCACCGGATACGGCGCTGCAGATCGAAGCGGACACGGCCCGTCACAACGCCCGCAGCGGCGAGTACACCCTGCTCGGCCGACCCGTGATCACACGGGCCGATCAGCGCCTGAAAGCCGATCGCATGCACTACAATGCGCAAACCGGCCGCGTCGATGCCCAAGGCGACGTCCACTACCGCCAGTCCGGCGCGACACTGGCGGGCGAGCGCGGTCACTTCAATTTGAACACGAACTCCGGCGTCTTCGATCAGCTGCGCTATCGCATCGAGCAGGGCCACATGCATGGAGACGCCGCCCGTGGTGAGGTGGAGAACCCCGATCGCACGACCTACACGGATGCTCGCTTCACGACTTGCGAGCCTGGGAAGGAGGATTGGTGGCTCTCCAGCGGCTCACTGACCATCGACGAAGCCGAGCACCGCGGCACAGCCCGCAACGTCTGGCTCAGCTACCATGGCGTACCGTTCGCTTATTCGCCGTTCTTGAGCTTTCCGGTGGGAGCAAAGCGCAAGACCGGCTTTCTGATACCCGCGATCGGCAGCACCAGCCAAGGCGGGCTGCAGTTCGCCGCCCCCTGGTACTGGAATATCGCTCCCAACTACGATGCCACGTTCACTCCGGCGTACTACGCCAAGCGTGGAGCGCAGCTTGGCACCGAGTTTCGCTATTTGCTGCCGAACGCCGATGGGCGCAGCCAGTTCGACTACCTGCCCCGCGACATGGCGGCCGGAAAAGACCGCTGGTTGCTCGACCTCGACCACAGCCTGCGTGCCGGTCAGCATTTTCAGGCCCGCGCCGACGTCAACCGCATCAGTGACAAGGAATACCTCAACGACTTCAGCACCAACCTGCAGCAGAGCTCCTATATCGCACTGCCCAGCCGCCTCGATGCGGCGTTGAGCTTCCGCGACTGGAGCCTTAGCGCACAAGCGCAAAGCTGGCAGACGATCGTTCGCAATTTCGCGCCTCGCAACGAGCCGTTTTCGACCGTGCCGAGTCTTCGCTTGGACTATGCGCCCAGCTCGTACTCGCTGCCGGTGCGCTTTCGCTTTACAACGGAAGCGGTGCGTTTCGTGCACTCCGCCTCGGATGTGCTCGATACCGGCTACCGTCTCGACGTCATGCCTCAGCTTAGAATGCCGTTGAAAACGCTCGGCTATTTCATCGAACCTGCGGTTGCCTACCGGTATACGGCTTACCGGCTCGACCGACCGGATGAGACGCTGCCGAGCCGGCCCTCACGGGCGCTACCGATCTACAGCGTGGACGGCGGGCTGTTCCTGGAGCGCCAGTTCAATCTGTTCGGCAACGCGCTTACCCAGACACTCGAGCCGAGGCTCTACTATCTCTATGTGCCCCGGCGCGATCAGGACGATTTTCCGGTATTCGAGACGAATCGGGCCACGTTCACCTTCTCCCAGCTCTTCGAGACCAACCGCTTCACGGGCCCCGATCGGATGGGCGATGCAAATCAGCTCACGGCGGCCGTGACCACCCGGTTCCTCTCGGATACGTCGGGCTTCGAGTATTTGCGCCTCTCGCTAGGCCAGATCCTGTATTTCAGTGATCGCGAGGTCACCCTACCGGGACGCCGCGAGGAATCCACCCGGCGCTCGGATTACATCGCGGAGCTGCGCACCGCGGTGCCGGGGGTAATGAACGCGTGGGTGGATTACCGCTTCAATCCCCAGGGCACGGACAATCGCAGGCTGACCTCTCAGCTGCAACTTCTGGGAGGATCGGGACGCCTGCTCAATCTCGCCTACCGTTTCCAGGAAAATGAGGGCCGAAAGATTCTCTCGGAGGCCGAGGGCAGCGTGGTCTTGCCGGTGGGGACGAACTGGCGCTTCGTCGGCGGCTGGAATTACTCGTTTTTGGACAGACAGACCCAGGAGCGCTTCGCCGGGCTGGAGTTCAATAGCTGCTGTTACGCCGTCCGCGGGCTGTTTCGGCAGTTTCAGGCCAACCGCAGAAGCATCTCGGCGCAGCTGCAAACCGGGTATCTGCTGCAGTTCGAGCTCAAGGGACTAGGCGCTTTCGGCGATGAGATTCCGAAATTCCTCACCAAGACGATCCCGGGCTTCCGTCCGTCCTCCTGAGTCGATAGTCTATCGTGTCGAGCCGTGAAATCGCGCGGGCTGTCTCAAGGGCCGCTGCAGCCGGCCCCATCATGTGCCTTTTTCCGGAGAGATCGCGTCAATGAACATGCGCGAGCGTTCGCTCACGAGCCTCCTCACCCTGTTTGTCTTCCTCGGGGTCACGGCGCCCCTTCCCCTCCGGGCGGCTCAGCTCCTCGATCGCATCGTTGCGGTTGTCAATGACAACGTCGTGCTGCAATCCGAGCTCGTAGAGGAACTGATCTCCGTGCGCCGACAGCTGCAGCGCCGGGACATGCAGTTGCCGGATCCCGAGAATCTGCAGCATCAGGTGCTCGAGCAACTCATTATGGAGAAACTGCAGCTCGATGCGGCCTCGCGAGCCGGTATCACCGTCGATGATGCCACGTTGGACGCCGCCGTGCGGCGCGTCGCGCAGCAAAACAACATGGCGCTTTCCCAATTCAGGGACGCGCTCGTGGCCGAAGGGATCGGCTGGGAGGATTTTCGCGCGCAGCTGCGCAATCAGATCATAATTTCTCGGCTACGCCAGCGGGTGATGCAGAGCCGAATCAATATCACCCCGCAGGAAATCACGCAATTCGTGGAGCAGCAACGCAGCGGCCAATCGGTCGAATATCATTTGGGCCATATCCTGATCGCTCTGCCGGACGCCGCTTCCCCGGATGTCATCGCCCAAGGCCGCGAGAAAGCCGAGCGCATCCGCGCTCAGCTGGATGAGGGTGCCAGCTTCCAAACCCTGGCCGCATCCTATTCAGACAGCCAAACGGCGCTGCAAGGCGGCGACCTCGGATGGCGCAAAGCGGGCGAACTGCCCACGCTCATTGCCAACGTCGTGGGCAAGCTCGATCCGGGTAAGATCACACCGCCTCTGCGCAGCCCAAGCGGCTTTCATATCTTCAAGCTGATCGCGCGACGCAAGGGCGAGCGACACATCGTCACACAAACCCATGCCCGGCACATCCTCATCGAAACGAACGCCGTGGTGAGCGGGCGCGACGCCCGTGCGAAACTGGATTCCCTGCGCAAGCGGATCAAAAACGGCGATTCGTTTGCGGGGCTTGCCAAGGCAAACTCGGATGACTCGACCTCCGCCTTCCAGGGGGGGGATCTCGGATGGGTCGACCCGGGTCGCATGGTCTCCACATTCGAAGAGGTCATGAACACCCTGCAACCGGGCGAGTTGAGCCAACCCTTCCGTACCCGCTACGGATGGCACATCGTCCAGGTTCTCGACCGGCGCGAGCAGGACACAACCGACGACTATCGCCGCGAGCAGGCGGCACAGCAGCTCCAAAAGCGCAAGCTACAGGATGAAACCCAACTGTGGCTACGAAAGCTCCGTGAGCAGGCGTACGTCGATATCCGATTGCAGAGTTGAGCCGCCCCCATGAGCCGCCGCGATCACTACCCCCGCATCGCATTGACTACCGGCGAGCCGGCGGGAATCGGTCCGGACCTCACCGTGATGCTCGCGCAGGCGCCGCTGTGGTGCCACCTGGTCGCGGTGGGCGATCCCGCGCTGCTGAGCCACCGGGCCGATGCGCTCGGGATGAGTCTGAAGACCCGGACCTTTCGTCCCGATGCGTTGACGAGCGCTTGGCCTGGTCAGCTGAGCGTGCTGCCGGTCGCGCTGCGAACTTCCGTGGTGCCGGGGCAGCTCGACCCCGGCAACGCCGGTTACGTGCTGGAGACGCTGGAACGCGCCGGACGTGGCTGTCTGGATGGGCTCTTCGATGCAGTGGTTACCGCACCGGTTCATAAAGGAATCCTCAACGAGGCGGGGGTGCCCTTCCGCGGCCACACGGAGTTTTTCGCCGAGTTGACCGGAGCGAGTCAACCGGTGATGCTGCTGATGGCCGGCACCCTGCGCGTTGCGCTGGCCACCACCCATCTGCCCTTACGAGACGTCGGGAACGCGATCACCGAAGCGCAACTGGAGCGGGTCTGCCGGATTCTCGAGCACGAGCTGCGTCTGCGCTTTGGTATCGCGCAACCGCGTATTCTGGTGGCCGGGCTCAACCCGCACGCGGGCGAGGGGGGTCACCTGGGCCGCGAGGAAATCACCATCATACAACCGGTCTTGGAGCGATTACGCGCCGAGGGCCTGCTGTTCGAGGGGCCGTTGCCCGCGGATACGCTCTTTACGCCGCGCCGTCTCGAAGCCGCGGATGCGGTGCTTGCGATGTACCACGACCAAGGCCTGCCCGTGCTGAAATACGCCGGCTTTGGGCGCGCCGTGAACGTCACGCTCGGGCTACCGATTGTACGCACCTCGGTGGATCATGGCACCGCCCTCGACCTGGCCGGTTCCGGCCGGGCGGAGGACGGCAGCTTGCGCGAGGCGGTGCGCATCGCCGGCGAACTCTCGCGCGTACGATCCGCCGGCCCGCGCTGACATCTTCTGCCATGACGGAGCACCGTGCGCGTCGGCGTTTTGGGCAGAACTTCCTGCACGATGCCAATACCGTACGTCGGATGATCGATTCGATCGACCCGCGACCGGGCCAATGCTGCATCGAGATCGGTCCCGGCTTCGGTGCGCTGACCCGGCCGCTTCTGCAACGCCTTGGCTCTTTAGTGGCCATCGAGCTCGACCGCGATCTGATCGACCCGCTGCGGCGTCGATGCGAGGGCGACGGTCGACTGGAAATCATCCAGGATGATGCGCTCCGCCTGGATCTGGCCACGTTTCGCCGGGGAAGCGAGAAGCTGCGTGTGATCGGCAATCTTCCTTACAACATCGCCACGCCGTTGCTGTTTCACGTCACAGGCTTGGCCGAGCAGTTACGGGACGCCCACTTCCTGCTGCAAAAAGAAGTGGCGGAGCGAATGGCGGCGGCTGCCGGTCATGCCAGCTACGGCCGACTCTCGGTCATGATCCAATACCGCTGCCGGGTGGTGCCGATGTTCGATGTGCCACCCGGAGCCTTCCGTCCCATTCCCAAAGTCACCTCGACCTGGGTGCGCCTGATTCCCTTGCCCCGGCCAGTCGGCTGGAGTCGGGATGAAGAACCCCGCTTGGCCCAACTCGTCGCGCGCGCCTTCGCACAGCGGCGCAAGACGCTGCGCAACGCCCTGCGGGGACTGGTCTCGGAGCACGAATTCCAAACTGCGGACATCGAGCCTTCGGCCCGGGCCGAAACCATCGACCTTGAACGTTACCTCCGCCTCGCCCAAGTGCTCGCAGAGCGGGAGGCAGGAAAAGCGCGTTCGTAACGGCGTCGGCTTGCTCTCAAGATTGAAAGCCGTCGTGCTCAGCGGCTCGCTACGGGCGGGTTGCGTTCCATTGAGTCAGCCACGTCAAACCCGGGGCCCTGGAGAACCGATTCAGAAATACGGCAGTACCAACGTGACGGTCATGGCAATGGCCACCGTCACCGCCAATGATGTCATCAGGTCGGGTTTGCGAAATCGCCGCGGAGTGCCCACCATATAAGAATTCTCCCTGGTTCTCCCGTCCGTTGCTCAGCTAATCAGCGCCGCTGGCCTTCGCCGCCGCGCTTGCTGGATGTGACGATCATATACCACACTGAGGCAGCGCAACTTGCCAGGCTCATCACATAATTCAAAAGCAGATCGGTTTTCGGTCTCGGCGTGCGGCGCTAATATTGGAAGTTCGTGCAAATACGACGACGAGGGCGACGAATTGTGACCGATCGGGGGCGCTATGCCGTAGCCGTCAAGGTGGACGCTGTTTATCTGCCAACTCAGTCCAATCCGACGGAAAAACGCTATGCCTTTGCTTACACGGTGCTCATCCGCAACACCGGCGCCGTGGATGTTACGCTGCTCAGCCGTCACTGGGTGATTACCGATGCCGAGGGCGAAGTCCGTGAGGTCCGCGGCGAGGGCGTAGTCGGCCAGCAACCCCGGATTGCCCCCGGAGAAACTTTTCAATACACGAGTGGCACGGTAATCGAGACCCCAGTGGGTACCATGCACGGCAGCTATCGCCTGCAGGCCTCGGATGGGGTCGAATTCGATGCCGCCATCGATGCATTCCGCTTGGCCGACCCCCGGACCGTCCATTGAGCGGCTTTCTGATCCTCTAGTGTGTCGGGAGCAAGTGCAGTGGCTGTCTACGCCATTGGAGACATACAAGGTTGCTACGAGCCCTTGCGAGCCCTGCTCGAGCGAATCGACTTTCAAAGCGCGCGGGACCGACTCTGGTTCACCGGTGATCTGGTAAATCGGGGACCGCAATCCCTGGAAGTGCTGCGCTATATCCGCTCACTGGGCGATGGCGCACAAGTCGTGCTCGGCAACCATGACCTGCACCTTCTCTCGCTGTGGGCCGGTCGCGGCGAAATCAAGCATGGCGATACGCTACGCGCCGTCCTCGAGGCGCCCGATGGCGAGGAGCTCATGCAGTGGCTGCGACGGCAGCCCTTGCTCTACGAAGAACCCGGTTTCCCCTATCTACTGGTGCATGCGGGTATCCCCCCGGTGTGGACTGCACGGGAGGCACACAAATACGCCCGCGAGCTCGAAGCCGCGCTGCGCGGCCCCGATATCGGCGATTTTTTCCGGCACATCTATGGCAATCACCCGACACGCTGGCACAGCCGTTTGCGGGGATGGGAGCGGTTACGCTTCATTACCAACGCGTTGACCCGGATGCGCTACTGCGGCGCCGACGGCGAGTTGCTGCTCGACTACAAGGGCGCTCCCGCCGGCGCACCGAGTGGCTACTATCCGTGGTTTGCCACCCCGAGCCGGCGTTTTCAAAACGCGGAAGCAACCGTGGTCTGCGGCCATTGGTCCACTCTGGGGCTGCGGCATGAGGACGGATTACTGGCGATCGATACGGGCTGTCTCTGGGGGGGGCAATTAACGGCGGCCCGTCTGGACGGCAAGGTGCAGATCATATCGATGCCCTGCCAAACTCGCAGCAAGCCCAAAATTTGAACGCATTGACCCGGCTTCACTGGCTCGGTTGGACAGACCCGCGCGAAGCGCCAAACGCCCCACGCAGCAATGTCAATCCCGCATTCGCCCGCCTTTTTACCCGGCCCCCCGTAGGATATGCGAGCAATATCTGTGCGGCGGCAACGCGTCACGTTTTCGCTGACCGGATTCCATCGAACGGTACACTCTTCACCGCCCTGCCATAGCCAGCGAATGCGGCATGCAAGCGCTGCCAGTCGAAAGCCGGCCCCGGATCACTCTTGCGCTCGGGTGCCACATGGCAATGCCCGACAATTCGCCGCGGTGTAATCTGCGGATACGCCACCATGACGGCGCGCAATAATCCGATCAAGCGCCGGTACTGGACCTCGGTATAGGGGCGATCGTCCTCGCCTTCGAGCTCAATGCCAACGGAGAAATCGTTGCAGCACTCGCGCCCCTCGAACCGGGAGACGCCCGCGTGCCAGGCGCGCCGGTGCAGGGGCACGTACTGCACCAGCTCACCGCGGCGGCGGATCAGCAAATGGGCGGAGACACGCAGGCCATGCAGCGGGACGAAATACGGGTGCGCGCTTGGATCCAGCGTATTCGTGAACAAGGCGTCGATCCACGGCCCACCGAAGCGCCCGGGCGGCAGGCTGATGCCGTGAATTATCACGAGATCCACTATGGTCTCGGGTGGGCGTTCATCGCAGTTTGGCGAGGCCACGTAACGCGCGTGACGTGCCAGTCCGCTTTGCCGATCAATCCGCACGCCTGCCTCCGAAGGTTTAACGCGGAAGGGATCGGCAAAATGTTAGCATGCAAAAGTAGCGATTGGCGTCGTTGCCGCTTGCAGCGGCCCACTTCTCGTCACCACTGAGGTGCCGCCATGAGCAAAGCCCACCGTGCTCGCAATCGCCTCGCCGCCACCACCAGCCCCTATCTGCTGCAGCACGCTGGCAACCCGGTCGATTGGTACCCCTGGGGGCCGGAGGCGTTGGACCGAGCGCGTGGTGAGAATCGCCCGATCCTGCTCTCGATCGGCTACTCGGCCTGTCACTGGTGCCACGTCATGGCCCACGAATCCTTCGAGGACCCCGAAATCGCGCAGGTGATGAACGAGCACTTCATCAATATCAAGGTCGACCGGGAAGAACGGCCCGATCTCGACCGAATTTACCAAACGGCACACCAGCTGCTGACCCGTCGACCGGGAGGCTGGCCGCTGACGGTTTTCCTCACTCCAGACCAGGTTCCCTTTTTTGCCGGGACCTATTTCCCGCCGGGATCGCAGTATGGACTGCCCGGATTTTCGGAAATCCTGTTGCAGATTGCCCAAGCCTACCGCGAGCATCACGAGGAAATCAGAAAACAAAACCAGGCCATGCTCGATGCCCTCAACCGGCTGACCGAGCCGCCCCCGGACCGTTCCGGCGCGCCGCACGCGATGCTGCTCGACAGCGCGCGTAACGCTCTGGCCGGCGAGTTCGACGCCACCTTCGGCGGCTTCGGCTTCGCACCCAAGTTCCCTCAGCCGAGCAGCATCGAGCGGCTACTGCGCGACTATGCCCGCACGGCCGGCGACGACGCGCCCGATTACGAAGCCCTGCGCATGGCTCGGCTGACGCTACGGAAAATGGCGCTGGGCGGAATCTACGATCAAGTCGGTGGCGGATTCGCCCGCTATTCAGTAGATAACTACTGGATCATTCCGCATTTCGAGAAGATGCTCTACGACAATGGCCAGCTTCTGGCGCTGTATGCAGACGCTTGGCGCGCCACGGGCGAAGAGCTATTCGAACGCGTGGCCAAGGAGACCGCCGAATGGGCGATGCACGAGATGCGCCACCCTGACGGCGGTTTTTATGCCTCCCTGGACGCTGACAGCGAGGGCGGCGAGGGTGCTTTCTACCTGTGGACCCCGGAGGAAGTTCGCAGCATCCTTACCGCCGAAGAGGCTGAACTCGTCCTTACGCGCTTTGGCCTCAACAAACGCCCCAACTTCGAAGGGCGCTGGCATTTCTACGTTCGGTCGACCTTCACGGATCTCGCCGAGGAACTTCACCGCCCACGCCACGAGTTGATCCGGCTGTGGCTCTCCGCACGCGCCCGGCTGCGTGAGGCGCGCGAGAGAAAATCACGCCCTGCGCGGGATGAAAAGGTGCTTACGAGCTGGAATGCGTTGATGGTTACCGGGCTAGCGAGGGCGGGACGGCGGTTCGCGAGTGGCGCCCTTACGGCAGCGGGCGATCAGGCGCTGAGCTTTTTGCACGCGAATCTCTGGCGCGACGGCCGCCTGCTGACCGTCTGGAAGGACGGTCAAGCGGATCTGCCGGCCTATCTGGACGATCACGCTTATCTGCTCGACGCGCTTCTGGAACAACTCGAGGCAAGGTGGGAACCGCACTGGCTGGATTGGGCACGCGCCATCGCTGAGCTGCTCGTCGAGCATTTCGAGGATAAGGCGAACGGCGGGTTCTTTTTCACGGCGAACGACCACGAACCGCTGGTACAGCGTCCGCGCCCCTTCGGCGATGATGCCTGCCCGTCCGGCAATGCCGTTGCCGCCCGCGCGCTGGGACGACTCGGGCATTTGCTCGCCGAGCCGCGCTATCTGGAAGCGGCCGAGCGCACGATTCACGCCGGCGCCGGCGCCATGCGAGAGCTGCCGCACGGACATTGCGCCCTGATTACGGCACTCGAGGAGCAGCTATACCCGGTGGAAACCGTTCTGGTTCGCCCCCCTATCGGTGGGACGGCAGCCTATCGCGAGGCCGTGGAGCAGCGTTATGCACCCGCCCGACAAGCGTTCTTTTTCTCCGAGAGCGACGCCGGCCCGATTCAGCTCGGCGCCGTGCGGCTGGAGGGCCAAGGGGCCTGGGTTTGCCGCGGGACCAGCTGCTTGGCGCCGTTGCGAACGGCCGGTGAGTTGGCCGAGCAACTCTCCCGGCATGGCGATTGATGGAATCATTGATCAAAGAATTCTCGTTGCCAACGGTCTGGCATCCGCTGGTCATCGGGCGTATCGAAGAATTTACGAAACATGTCGAGGCTTCCCGGCTGAAATTAAGCGATAAGAGGAGCGCAATCCACCAGGGCGGCCGGAACCCTTGCGCACTCGATGCCACAGTTGCTCCTTTTCTCGGGAGAGGCGTTCGTTTGCGCATGAAAGCCGCGTACCGTAGCTCAGAGTCGGCTCGACTCCAGAGGTACTTACAGCCACCGCATGGAAGGCTATCTGGCGATGACACCCCAAAAAATCGCAGCCCGAACGGCGGCCCTAACCTCACTGCCCCGGGCCTATCATCGCATCGGCGAAATGCTTGACGATCCGCGCTACGGCCCTGCGGATATCGGCAAGGTAATACGCTATGAACCCGCGCTCACAGCGCGACTGCTGCGCATGGTCAACAGTGCGTACTTTGGCCTCGCCACGCGGGTCGATAGCGTGCCCCTGGCCATTTCCGTACTCGGTACCAGGGCATTGCACGAGTTGGTGCTCGCGACGAGCGTGGCGAGTGCGTTTGCCCGGATCGACACACGATTGGTGGACGTCGCCGACTTCTGGCACCACAGCGTCTACGGCGGCATCATGGCCCGATTATTGTCCAAGCGGCTGCGGATCGGCGAGAGCGAGCAGATTTTCGTCGCGGGACTGCTTCATGACATCGGCAAGCTGGCAATCTACCATCAGTTGCCGGAGCAGGCGGAGAAGGTCCTGGCTCAGGCCGCTGACTCGAGCGTGCCGCTTCATGAGGTGGAACGGGATGTACTCGGATTCACCCATGCAGCGGTCGGCGAAGCTTTATTGCAGCAGTGGGGTCTGCCGGCCGTGTTCTGCGAGGTGGCCGCGCACCACCACGATCCCGCTCGAAGCCGACATTATCGCGACGAGTCCTGGATCGTCCATGTGGCCGATGCCTTGAGCGCGAAGGTGGAGCCCGGCCGCAAGGTTTCACCGGGTTGCGAAACCTTCCCGGCCTTCGAACCCGCCACTCCCCCGAGGGTCGGGCTCACCGCGGCGCTCACCGAGGAACTCGCCATCGACGCCGATCTTCAATCCATCGAGGTCTACAGCACGCTCTTCGGAAAGCCGACTTCCTGATCAATCTCCGGCGGGACGTGGCGCCTTACGGCCCCACGAGGCCGAGCAAAATCCCGGCGAATCACTCAGCCGCTCGGAAATGGCTCGTCAAACGTTTCGCGGTAGCGATCGCCGAACCAATCCATCGTGAAATGATGGTTCTGCGTCCCATGATGCGCCACCTTGATCGCGCCCATAAGCGAAGCGATCCGGCCTGTGGCCGCCCAGTCCAAGCCCCGCGAGAGGCCGTAGAGCAGGCCCGCCCGATAGGCGTCGCCGCAACCGGTAGGATCCTGCACCGAATCCGGCGTCGCGGCAGGAATCTCCAAACACTCGCCATCGGTATAAACGAGTGAGCCCTCGGCACCGCGCGTCACCACGAGTGCCTGCACGCGCGCCGCGATAGCCTCCTGCATAAAACCGGTACGTTCCTGCAGCAGCTGCGATTCATAGTCGTTCACCGCGACCCAGGTCGCCTGGTCGATGAACTGCGTGAGTTCGTCACCGTCGAACATCGGCATGCCCTGGCCGGGGTCGAAGATGAACGGTATCCCGGCTTCATGGAACTGCTGAGCGTGCTTGAGCATGGCCTCGCGGCCATTGGGTGCGACGATACCCACGCTGTCCCGGTAGTCGGTGGGTACGTTCACCTCGTGCGCCTGCGCCATGGCCCCTGGATGGAACGCGGTGATCTGGTTGTCGTCCAGGTCGGTGGTGATGTAGGCCTGCGCGGTATAGAGATCATCAATCCGGCGAATATGCGTTTGCGGTATGTCCCAGCGCGCCAGCCAGCGAGCGTATTCCTCAAAGTCGCTGCCCACGGCGGCCAGCGGGACAGGTTCATCACCGAGCAGTTGCAGATTGTAGGCGATATTGCCCGCACAACCGCCAAACTCGCGCCGCATCTGCTGGACCAGGAATGAGACGTTCAGAATGTGAACCTGTTCCGGCAGAATGTGATTCGCGAACCGATCACGAAATACCATGATCGTGTCGAATGCGAATGAACCGCTGATCAGTGCCGTCATCGAATTGATCCCCCTTGCTGAACATCTCCGGCGCGGCAAGGGAAGCTAACGGCGATCACCGCACACACCCAAGCGCGCACCTTACATATAATTAATATTAGCTTATCCCGCCCAACGAGACGTGAGCAGGCATCGGACGAAGGCTACGGTCAGACCAGCGCGCTCATTGCGTGCGGCGTATCGCCGAGTTGCCCCCTGGCTGACTCAGCCGAATTCGCTGCGAGCTGCCCGGAGAATCATTCTCCGGTCTTCCAGCTCAGATTCAACTCACGAGCGGCGCGCACCTCGTCGAGGCGGCGTACCGGCAACTTGTACGGGGCGTTTTTAACGAACGCCAAATCCTCCCGCGCTTCCTCGCGGATGCGGCACAATGCCGCCACGAAACCGTCCAGATCTTCCTTCGATTCAGTCTCCGTCGGTTCGATCAGCAACGCCTCCGCCACCAGCAGCGGAAAGTAGGTCGTAGGCGCATGGAATCCATAGTCCAACAGACGCTTCGCGAAATCCATGGCCGTGGCGCCGAGTTCCTTGGCTTCGCGCTTCAAGCTGACAATGAACTCGTGGCTCGCCCGGCGCTGCGGATAAGCCACCTGGAAGCCGGCAGCCCGTAGGCGTGCCATGAGATAATTGGCATTGAGCGTGGCAAATTCCGCCACGCGAGGCATCCCCTCCCGGCCCAGCATCCGGGCATAGACATAGGCCCTCAGCAAAACGCCGACGTTGCCACCGAAGGTGGACAGCCGACCGATGCTATGCGGACGGTCGGCCTCGGAATGCCAGCGATAGTAATCCCCTTCTCGCGCCACGATGGGTATCGGCATGAATTCCTGCAGGCGCTGCCCGGCACCTAGCGCCCCGGCACCGGGTCCGCCACCGCCGTGAGGAGTGGAGAAGGTTTTGTGCAAATTCAAGTGAATGACATCAAAGCCCATATCGCCCGGACGGGCCTTACCGAGAATGGCATTGAGGTTCGCGCCATCGTAATATAGCAAACCGCCGGCGTCGTGGACGAGGCGTGCAATTTCCTCGATACGCCGCTCGAAAACGCCGACCGTCGATGGATTGGTCAGCATGATACCCGCGGTCTGCGGCCCAAGCGCCTGTTTGAGGGCCGCCATATCGACGTCCCCATCCGCGGCGGTCGCAATCTCACGCACCCGATAGCCACACATCACCGCCGTCGCGGGATTCGTGCCATGAGCCGCATCAGGAACGATGATCTCGGTACGCTCGTGGGCGCCACGCGCCTCATGGTAAGCACGGATCATGGCGACGCCGGCAAACTCGGCCTGGGCGCCCGCCATCGGCGCGAGCGAAACTCCCTGCATACCGGTAACCGCCGCCAGCATCTCCTGGAGCTCCCACAAGCAGGCGAGGACGCCCTGGCCGAAGCGATCCGGCGCATTCGGATGCCTGCCGAGGAATTCCGGCTGCATGGCCAGGGTATTGCAGCCCCGCGGGTTGTATTTCATTGTGCAAGAACCCAACGGGTACATGTGCGTATCGATGGAAAAATTCCTCTGCGACAGACGGGTGTAATGGCGCACCACCTGCAGCTCGGAGACCTCCGGCAGCAGAGCCCGCTTGCGGCGCCGGTAGGCGGCGGGGATGTCCGCAACATCCGCCTCCGCACGCGGCGCCTGCGCAAACGCCCGCCGGCCCTCGCGACTGTGCTCGAAAATCAACATCGTTCACTCCTCCGGCGTGAGCGCAATCAGGGCCCGGCCCAATGGCTCACCATCAACCGAGCGCCGCGAGCACGGCTTCATAGTCCGGCTCGTCGGCCAGCTCCGCCACCAGTTGCGTATAAAGCACGGTGTCCTCGCCATCGAGCACAACCACGGCGCGAGCAGTCAGGCCCGCCAGCGGCCCCTCCTCGATCAACACGCCGTAATCACGGGCAAATTGCTTGTCACGCATCATGGAAAGCGGTCTGACACCGTCGATTCCCTCGACCTCGCAAAAGCGTTTCTGCGCAAAGGGCAGGTCTGCGGAGACCACCAGCACGACGGCATCCGGATACTCGCTTGCCCGCTGGTTGAACCGACGCGTAGACGTGGCGCAGGTTGGCGTATCCAAGCTCGGCACGATATTTAGAATCTTCTTGCGGCCCCGCAGGTCGGCCAGGCTGATCTCGTTGAGATCGCTTGCGGTCAAGCGGAAGTCCGGCGCCTTCGACCCAACGGCCGGAAGCTCGCCGCTGAGTCGGATGGGCTTACCCTTGAAGGTGACTGTTGCCATCACTGCTGCCTCTTTGCCGGTAGATTCGCTCAAGCCCGCCAGGCCACCCGCAGCGCTTCACGCATCGCCTGGACATAGGCCACGATATCTTCTTTGGAATGCTTCTCGGTGGCGCAAACGAGGATGGCCTGACCGAGCTCGGGGTAACACTCGCTCAAGTCGTAACCGCCGAGGACGCCGGAGCCCGCCATACGCTCAAGCACCTGCGCCGCCGGCGCATCGAGCTGCAGCACGACTTCGTGAAAATACGGTCCGGCGAAGGCAGGGCGCACCCCATCCATGGCGCCCACTGCATTGACCAATGAGCGAATATTGGCATGCGAGGCCGCCGCTACCCGTTCCAGGCCGCCGGCGCCGAGCAAGCTCATGTACAGGGTGGCGGCGGTGACCATCAGCCCCTGATTGGTGCAAATGTTTGAGGTCGCTTTGGAACGGCGGATATGCTGCTCCCGCGGCTGCAGGGTCAGCGTATAGCCAGGACGCCCCTCGGCATCCACCGTTTTGCCGACGATGCGCCCGGGCATCTGGCGTACATGAGCATTCTTGCACGCCATGAAGCCGAAATAGGGACCACCGGAGGACACCGGAATACCCAAGGGTTGGCCTTCACCACAGGCGATGTCCGCACCCTCTTGTCCCCATTCCCCGGGCGGTGCAAGCAGCGCGAGCGAGATCGGGTTGACCAGCGCAATGACCAGCGCACCGTGCGCGTGGGCCCAATCGACGAGGGCATCGACCTCTTCGAGAGACCCGAAGAAATTCGGCTGCTGAATGACCAAGGCGGTAACATCCTCGCCATCCCAGCGCTCCAAGACGGCCGGATCCAGCTTCCCGCCACTGTCCTCGTAGTCGACCGCCTCGAGCCGAATGGCCTGATTGCGCACGATCGTCTCGGCAACCCGACGGTACGCCGGATGAACCGTGGTTGGCATCAGCACGCGTCGAGCTTTGGATTGGCGATTACTGCGCACCGCCATCAATAACGCCTCTGCCAGCGCGGAGGCGCCGTCGTATAGCGAGGCATTGGAGACATCGAGTCCGGTGAGGCCGACCATCATGGTCTGGAACTCATAGGCGATCTGCAGGGTCCCCTGCGAAGCCTCCGCTTGATAGGGCGTGTAGGCACTGTAGAGTTCGCCCCGGGTGGTGAGTTCCCAGACCACCGCGGGTATATGGTGATCGTAAGCACCCGCGCCGATGAAGCACACCGGCTGCACGTCGCGGCTGGCGCGCTCGTGCAGCAGCCGGGCGATCTCCATCTCCGTGACCTGAGTCGGCACGCTGGCGGGCAAGTGGCTGCGCAGGGACGCCGGGATCTCGTTGAACAAAGTCGCGATATCGGCGACGCCGATCGCGCTCAGCATATCCCGGATATCCTGCTCAGTGTGCGGAATGAAAGGCATGGCCAACCCCTGGAGAAGTCATTGCGAGGCGCCGTTCGCAAAGTGTCACTGCGCCTCGGCGAGGATATTCTCGTAATCCTCGGGATCGAGCAACGACTCCAAAGCACCGGCGTCATCGGGCTGTATCCGCATGATCCAGCCCTCGTCATACGGCGAGCGATTGATAAGCTCCGGCTCTTCGGCCAGGCGCGAATTGGTATCGACCACCTCACCGGCGACCGGGGCATAGGCATCCGAAGCCGCCTTCACAGACTCCACCACGGCACAGGCCTCGCCCGCTTTGAGCTTGCGACCCACTTCAGGTGTCTCGACAAAGACGAGATCTCCGAGTGATTCCTGCGCATAGCTCGTGATGCCCACGGTAATGGCCCCGTCTTGCTCCAAACGAAGCCATTCGTGGCTTTCAGTGTATTTCAGATCGTCTGGCACATTGCTCATGGTCAGATTCCCTGTTCTCGTCGTGTTGTCACACCAGCGCCCGGCCGCGGCGTACGAACGGCGGTTTGATCACCTGCGCCGGAAGAAAATGATTACGGATCTGCACCTCGCAGCGCTCTCCGAACGCCACCGGTACTCGCGCAAGACCGATGGATTGACCCAGCGTCGGAGCGAAGCTGCCGCTCGTCACGGTACCGCTTAGCTCACCGGCACGCACCGTCTGGTGTGCCCGGATGATTCCGCGTCCCTCGAGCACTAGCCCGACGAGGTGGTGTTGCACGCCCGCATCCCGCTGCGCCGCCAAGGCCTGGCGGCCGACGAAGTCCCGCTCGGCCGGCTTCCAGGCCACCGTCCAGGCGAGCCCGGACTCAAGGGGCGAAACGGTCTCGTCCATGTCCTGGCCGTAGAGATTCATGCCGGCTTCCAGGCGCAGCGTATCGCGCGCGCCCAGCCCGCACGGATGCACTCCTTGCTCACGGAGCGCCTCCCACAATGCGGGCGCGCTCGCCACCGGCAACATGATCTCGAAGCCGTCCTCCCCAGTGTAGCCCGTGCGCGAGACGAACACCCCGTCCCGCTCGAGCCCGGAGAACGGCGGCAACTCCCGCGCGGCCGCTGCCAGTTCGGTGGGCAATACTCGCAGCGCCTTCTCCCGCGCCTGGGGCCCTTGCACCGCAAGCATCGCCAAGTCGTCGCGGTATTCGACGTGCGCGCCAAAACGCTCGCTATGGGCTTTGATCCACTCGAGGTCCTTTTCCCGCGTGGCCGCGTTGAGCACGCTGCGGTAACGCCCCTCGGCAAGACGGTAGACGATCAGATCATCGAGCACGCCGCCCCGCTCATTCAGCAGACAAGTGTAAAGGGCTTTGCCTTGCTCTTTAAGCTTTGCGACATCATTGGCCAGCAGATAACGCAAACAGTCTTTGATCCGCTCACCGTCCAAGTCGACGACGGCCATGTGCGAGACGTCGAACATGCCGGCATCGCGACGCACCGCATGATGCTCCTCGATTTGCGAGCCATATTGAATCGGCATCTCCCAGCCAGCGAAATCGACCATGCGGGCGCCCGCCTCGCGATGGTTCTCATAAAGCGCCGTACGATATCCCATGATCTCTCTTCGACCGCCAATCAACGTCCGTCATGGCAGCGCTTCGGCACCCCGACCGATAGCCCGCCGCATGAAAAACCGCTTCGCCAGGCCAACGCGGTCCGTAAGCCCGAGCCCTAAGCTGCGCAGCCGCACCAAGGACGTCCGCTCGCGCGTAAACAGCTGGTGCAACCCCTCCATGGACCATTCCATGAGCAGGTTGTCGCCTCGCCGAGCCCGTTCGTACCGCCGCAGCACCAGCCGGCCACCGGGATCCCGACCACCGCGCTTGGCCTCGATGACGACCCGGGCTAGCACCGCGGCATCGCGAAACCCCTGATTGACGCCCTGTCCGGCGAGCGGATGAATCACATGAGCGGCATCACCAATCAAAGCAGCCCGCTCCGTGCAGTAATGGGCGGCATGCAGTCGCTGTAATGGAAACGCGCCCCGCTCACCGGCCGCCAGGACTTCGCCCAATGCCCCCGCCGATTCGTGCGTCAACGTCCTGCAGAAGGCAGGCTCATCCAGGGCGAGCCGCGCCTGCGCCTGCGCGGCCGGTAGCGACCAAACGATGGAACAGCGCCCGTCAGCAAGCGGCAAAAACGCCAACGGCCCCCCGGAGAGAAACCATTGGCGGGCCACCTCGCCATGCGAAATCTCGGTGCGGATCGGCGCTACGATGGCCTTCTGCGCATAGCTCCCCCGCCTCACCGGGATCCCGAGCAGCCCACGGATTGCCGAACGGGCTCCATCGGCGCCTACGACCAAAGCCGCCCTAAGACGGCTACCGTCGGTCAAGCGCAAGTTGACCGACGCATCACCGGGTTCCAGACGCTGGATAGCCGCCGGCATCCGCATCTGGACTCCATTCATCGCCGTGATCGCCTCATAGAGCACGCGGCGAATCAGCTCATTTTCGACGATATGGCCCAGATGCGGCTCACCCAAATCGGCGGCATCAAAACCAATCTGACCGCCACCGAGTGAATCCCACACCCGAATCGCCCGAAACGGGCTCACGCGCTCGCGTTGCAGCGCACGCCAAACGCCAAGCTCGCGCAGCATGCACTCGCTGGCACGATTGATCGCACATACGCGCTGACCGTACTGATCCGCTTGCCAATGCGGCGGGTTCGCATTGTCCAGCAACACCACGCGCAGCCCCTCGCGCGCCAGAGCCACGCCAAGCAACAGACCCACCATGCCCGCGCCCTGGATCGCAACGTCGGCGTCAGCGCGGCTCATCCGCTTGCTCCGCGGTCCGCGCGGGCGAGCGGCAGCCCGCGCGCAAGGCGCGGCAACCATCCGGAGCGCCCCATGGCTTGGCGCATCAGCACTTGCCGACCGCCGGGAAAGAGGTCCAGGAAAAGCAACCCGAAATTCCGCGCCAGCCTCAAACCAGGCAAGCGATTGGAGAAGATCCGCACGATCCCGTCCGTAAACGTTAGGGTCCGCTGGTAATCACGCCGTCGCAAACGCTGGTAATGCTCCAGTAACAGCGGCTCCCCCGGATCGCCACCCGCGGCAAGCGCGTCCGCGACAAGCTCGGCGACAACGGCCACGTCGCGCATCGCCAGATTGAAGCCCTGACCGGCCACCGGGTGCAGCGTGTGCGCGGCGTTGCCGATCACCAGCGCCCGCTGTGCGATGCAGCGCTCTGCCGCTAAAGCCGACAGAGGATAGGCGGAACGTTTGCCCGTAGCAAGGAAACGCCCGAGCCGATACCCGAATGCTTCCTGCAACTGCGCGAGAAATTCGGTCTCGTCCAGCGTCAGCAGCCCTTCGGCCGCATCCACGGGAAGGGTCCAGATCACTGCACAACGTCCTCCGGCGGCCGGCAACACGCCGAGCGGGCCGCCCGCCAGGAAGCGCTCATAGGCCCGCCCCTGGGGATTTCGCTCCGGAGTCACATTCGCGATCACGGCGATTTGTTCGTAAGAGCGCTCCCGCAACCCGATCCCCAGGCACTCGCGGATACGCGAGCGGGCCCCATCGCACACGGCGAGCACGCGCGCGCTCAGATGCCGCACGCCGTCCTCGCAGTCGATGCCCACCGTGGCGCTCGCCGCGTCCACCGTCACCTCGCGCGCCTTGGCCGGACAATAGAGCGCAACCTCAGGCATTGACCGCAGGCGCTCGAACAACACACGACCGAGACGGCGGCTGGGAAGTATGTGCCCGAGGGCATCCAGGCCTTCCTCGGCGGCGGACATGCGCGTGATTCCGAAGCCACCCTGCTCGGATACATGGATCTCACGGATTGCCGCCGCTTCCATTGCAATTGCCGGCCACAGCCCGAGCGCCTCGAAGATACGCCGCGTCGCGGGCGCCAAGGCGATCTGCCGCTCATCGAAGCTTGGCTGTGCATCGAGCTCGGGCGCAAACGGCTCGATGACGGCAACCCGTGTTCCGGCCGTGGCCAGCGCACAAGCGAGACTGGCACCCACCAGTCCGCCGCCCACCACGATGACATCGTAGTCCACCGCTACCACCGCAACGCCTATCCCGCCATCAACGATTCGATCGCGTCGATCGTCCGCGGCGCCTTAGCGCTCAACACCTCACAACCCTCACGTATCACCACCACGTCGTCCTCGATGCGCACGCCAATGTTCCACCACCGCTCATCGATGCCGTCACTGTCGGCCGCGACGTACAGTCCCGGCTCCACCGTCAGCGCCATGCCCGGCTCGAGCTCACGCCATTGCCCATCGATGCGGTAATCGCCCACGTCATGGACGTCCATCCCCAAATAGTGACCCGTTCGGTGCATGAAAAACCGCCGATAGTCCCCCTGCTCGATGATCGCGTCACGCTCGCCGCGCAGCCAACCGAGATCGAGCATGCCGTCGACGAGCACGCCGGTCGCCGCCTCATGTGGCCGGTTCCAGTGATTGCCGGGCCGCACCTCCGCGATGGCCGCCTGCTGCGCGGCAAGGACAAGCTCGTAGACTGCCCGCTGCTCGCCGCTGAAATGCCCGTTCACTGGGAAGGTGCGGGTGACATCGGAGGCGTAACAGTCCAATTCGACCCCCGCATCGATCAACAGCAAATCCCCGGCGCGCAGGGGCGCCGAATTCTGTATGTAGTGCAGGATACACGCGTTGCCGCCTCCGCCAACGATCGGCGGATAGGCCGGCCAGCCGCCGTGGCGGCGGAAGATGGCGTGAAATTCCGCCTCGATTTCGTACTCCTGCAGGCCGGGCCGGCAGACCGCCATGGCATGCCGATGCGCCTGCGCGCTGACGTTGGCGGCACGGCGCATGAGCTCGATCTCCGCGCGTCCCTTGATCAGGCGCATCTCATGCAACAGATGCTCCAGCGAGACGTATTCCGCCGGCGCCCGGGCGCCGGAGCGTACCCGCTCGCGTACCTGATTCACCCAGCCAATCACCCGGTGATCGAAATCGGCATCGACGCCCATCGTGCAGAATACTTTGCGCCGCCCCTCGATCAGACGCGGCAGTATCTCGTCGATATCGTCCAGGGGAAAGGCGTCATCGACGCCATACTCGCTGACCGCACGCTCCTGGCCAACGATCGGGCCGTCCCAGATCTCCTTGGCAGGATCACGTTCGCGACAGAAAAGCAGGTACTCGCCGTGCTGACGTCCCGGGACAAGAACGCTGACGGCTTCCGGCTCGGCGAAACCTGTCAGATAGTAAAAATCACTGTCCTGACGATACGGATAGAAAACGTCGCGATTGCGGCGTCGTTGCGGTGCGGCCGGAATAATGGCGATACCCTCCTCGCCCATCATCCGCATCAGATCCCTTCGGCGTTTGGCAAACTCACTACGGTCCATGGCACCTCCCACGAGGTCTGAGTCAGTGCAACTGCGGCTCGTTGTTACGGCCGGCGGCACGTACGCGAGCGGCTTGCGGTCCCCGGACGTGTTCGCGTATGAGCAGCGTAGCCACGCGCACGTATTCGACCAGCTCCTCGTAAGCCTGCTCATCGTCCTCGTCGGCTTGCGGGTCGGTATCCACTCGCGCGATTTCGGCGAGATCGCTCAAAGCCTCGCGCGCCTCGCTCGGCAAGGCGCTTTTCTCCGTCAGGCCCCCGACGGCCAGACCAAGCAGAAAGCCCTCGCTCCACGCACCGAGGGCAGTGGCGCGCGACGCCAAAGGCTCGGAATCATCCGGCAACAACATTCGCCAACCGAGCTCCGGGTCCTCCAACGCCTCCCACGTCTCCTCATAGAGACGGCTCAGCAACACCAGACAGGCTTTTGCCGCCTCTCCCCGCGGCGCGGTCTCTTCCAGCACCTCGGCAATCCAGTGCGCGCTGTCGGTTCGTTTCGAGGCAGTGAGCATGCCGCAAAGCCTTCCGTGGGCGGCCGCGGCGCCCGATTGCGCCTCGACCGCCGCAAGGGCCTGCTCGAGTGGTTCATAGAGCTCTGACATGATCGCACCCGCCGCGTTTTCGCGCCCTTATGCCGCATCGGATGTGCCTATCGTAACAGAGCGGGCCTCGACTGGGCCGTTGACCGGCCACGCGCATCACCTTATATTCAGCATATGACGAAGGATGTAAGCCAAGTTACTGATTCAGTTACTGAACAGATCGTCCAGCTAGAGCAGCGCATCGACACATTGCTGCGTGCCATAGAACGCCTGCGTCATGAGAACAAAATGCTCCGCCAATCTCATGAATCGCTCAACGCCGAGCGAGCTTCGCTGCTGGAGAAAAACGAGACGGCCCGCTCCCGAATCGAGGCAATGATCAGCCGTCTCAAAGCCATGGAGAATCACTAAGGCCCATGTCCGGACCCGTCAAAGTAACCCTTTTGGAAAGGGAATATTTCGTCGCGTGCCCCGACGAGGAGCGCACCAACCTGCTCGAGTCTGCCGCTTATCTGAATGAACAAATGCGCGAAATCCGCGATTCGGGCAAGATCGTAGGCATCGACCGCATCGCCGTGATGGCCGCTTTGAATATCACCCACGAGATGCTCGAGGCACGGCACAATGCCGGGCGGTTGGAGACCGTAGACGAGCGGCTGCGCCGACTGAGCCGTCGCGTGGCCGAGGCGCTGGACACCGAGAGGCAGGACGACGGCACGGACGCCGATTGACCGTAATCCTCTCGAACGGCGCGATGGCGCGACGACGACATCCCGTTGTCCGCCTGGAGTGCTTCAGGTCACCGCGGTGCAACCGATGAAGCCAACTGACGCCAAGACGTTGCAGAACCGGACAATCATGGTCACACGCCCGGAGCATCAGGCGGCACCATTTTGCCAGATGCTGGAGGGTGCTGGCGCAAGTGCCCTGCGTTGCCCATTGCTCAGCATTGCTCCCGCGCCGGAGCCGCACGCTTTGTCGCGCTTGGCAACCGATATCGATTCGTTCGATCTGTTGATATTCAACAGCCCCAACGCAGCGAGTTTCGGCATCCCCGAGATCGAAGCGCGCTGTGACTTCCGCTCGCGTGTAAAGATCGCGGCGATCGGCGCGAAGACCGCACATGCCCTCGAGCGGCTCGGTTATCCGGTCGATATCGTTCCAGAAACGGGCTTTGACAGTGAGTCCCTGCTGCGGCTGCCGGTTCTGGAGAACGTCGAGGGCAAGAAAATCGCCATCCTCAGAGGTTCGGGAGGTCGCGAATTGGCTGGCGCCGTGCTGCGCGCAAGAGGCGCCGAGGTGTCCTACATTCAAGTCTACGAGCGTTTACCCGCGAACAAGGAGCAACTCGAGCCGATCGACGAACTCCTGCGGCACAAAGGCTTGGATGCGGTGGCCATCACGAGCGGCGAGGCGTTCCTCGCCTTGTGGCAGGGGCTGAATCCCGCCACCCGCCAATTGCTCGACCAAGTCACCTTTGTATTCGGCAGCGAGCGCATCGCCGATATCGCCAAAGCGCAAGGGTTACGCTCAATCATTGTGATCGCCGACGATCCAAGCGACGAGGCCATGTTCTCGGCGCTCGTCAATTGGGCCGCTCGGGCATCCAACGCTTAGCGAGCGCTTGAAAAACGACACCGGCGGCGGACGCTGGGAATGTCGAGCCGACGCTGCCGCCCTTTGGGTATCCGCATAGGGGTTATCGTCATGCTTACATCACAGCTCCTTGTCCTACCGATTTTCCTGGGCGGTTTCTTGTTCTATCGTCATCTCGCGCCGCGTCCCGGCAACGAACGGGCCATTCTGAAGTTCGATCTCGGGGTCGCGGCGCTGCTCGCCGCACTCTCGGTGGTTTCCGCCTGGGCGGTGTTCAGCCACGTGGAGGGCGGCGAGGATTCCATCTGGGGACATGTCCTGGCGGCGACCTGCTCATACCTGATCGTGCTCTTCGGCTTGCATCTGGCGTGCTGGATCCGCAACTGCATCCTGTTCAAATAGCCGGCTGCGCTGCACACGCGCCGCAGCAGAGCGCCGGCAGGCCGCCGCGCAATGCACAACGCGACGGCGGTGTGGAGGTCCGCAAGCTCGGCGCACTGTGCCGCCTACCGGATAGTCGGGCGAGTCGACCCGCAGCAAGGGCTGGACGAGCCGCCGTGGAGTGCGGCATTATCCGCCTTGGACATCCCCTGCGGTGTTCGAGCGCAGGTACTACGTTTTCTTGAGCCGACATCAATCGCCGAGGGAAGCAAAGTAGCGACACTGGTGAGCAAGTCTGCCAAAGAGCGGAAAGCCTAAAGGGTCGCTCGATGTTCCCACCTGGACCAAAGGGTTCAAGGGCGATGCCTGTACGGCACTGCGCGGGGGATGTCTTTTTTTCTGCCGCCATGACCCCGCGCTTGACAACATGCACCCGAGCCCTGCCAACGCATCAATCGACACCCGACCGACGCCGCACGGGCGGCGCACGGAATCCAAAACCGAGATCCGTCAACGTATTCGCCGTCAACGCCGCCACGTGGGCTTGCGTGAGCGCACCCACGCCGCCCGGCGGCTGGTCTCGGTATTGCGCCGGAGCCGCGAGTATCGCCGCAGTCGGCGGATCGCCTGCTATTGGGCGGTCGATGGCGAGATCGAGCTCAGCGCCTTTTTGCTGCGCGCCCACCGCGATGGACGCTCGCTCTACCTGCCGGTGTTAAGCGGGAAGCGGAGCGGCGCTCTGCAATTTCACCGTTATCGGCCGGGCGAGTGCCTGCGCGCGAATCGCTTCGGAATTCCGGAACCGGTGCCGCGGCCATCCCGACGCATTGCGTGCCAACAGCTCGACTTGGTACTGCTTCCCCTGGTGGCTTTCGATTGGCAAGGGCAACGACTGGGCATGGGCGCCGGTTTCTACGACCGCACCTTCGCCTTTCTGCGCCAACACGGCGGAAGGTGGCGGCGGCCGCAACTGCTGGGCGTGGCTTTCGGCTTTCAGCAAGTCTCCATGCTGCCCGTCGAACCCTGGGACGTGCCACTCGCCGGCATCGCGACCGAAAACGGCATGTTGCGCGGCCGTGCCGTGCCTCGACCGAGCGCCGCCAAAGAATTCTCAGTCGGTTGACCATCCGATTTGAGCGGAGAGCGCATGAACTATTGGGTCATGAAATCCGAGCCGCGTGTCTACGGAATCGATGATCTCGCCGAACAGCCCCTGCAGAGCGATCACTGGGAAGGCGTACGCAACTACCAGGCACGCAACATGCTGCGTGATCAGATGCGGCCCGGGGATTGCGCCGTGTTCTATCATTCCAATTGCCCGCGCCCCGGCGCCGTCGGCATCATGGAAATCGTGCGCGCCGGCTATCCGGATCCTACGGCCTTCGACCCCGAGTCGAAATACTTCGATCCCAAAAGCGACCCGGATCGGCCACGCTGGTATATGGTCGACGTTCGATTGAAGCGGCGTCTGGCGCGTACCATCTCACTGGCGGAACTCAAGGCCAACCCTTCATTGGCGGACACGCCGCTGGTCCGGCAGGGCAATCGTCTTTCGATCATTCCGCTATCCGCCGATCAATGGCAGGCCATTCTGGAGATGGAACACCAGGAAGCGCTATGAACGAACCAAAAATCACCGCCGGGAAAAGCGACTGGGTCGGCGCGATCTGGGGCGTTGGCGCGCTCCTACTGCTCGCGCTTGGGCTGAGCGGCCTATGGTGGTGGACGACGAGCGGAGTACGGCCGAGCTCGCCGGACGCGGTGCAGCTCGAGCCGGTCACGATCGATGATGCCCAGTCACTGGCGGCGTTTTTCGCCGAGCAGGGATACGATTGGCCGCCGGAGGCGGCGATTCCGACGCTTGCCGTGACATCGCTCCCCGCTGACCTGATCGAGCAGCCGGTTCGCCGCAAAAAATCCTTGTTCTTTCGCAGCCTGCTGCCCTTGGTCCTGGCCGAAAACAACCGACTCCGCGCCGAACGCGAGCTCCTGGAACACGCTTTTGCCCAAGATCACCTCCCGCCCGGGGATTCAATGACTGAGCAGGTCGCCGCAATCGCCGCGAGACAAGGGATCACCGGCGATCTCGGCGACCCGCAGGTCCGCGCCCGACTGCTGCGCCGGGTCGACCGAATCCCACCGGCACTTGCCCTCGCCCAAGCCGCAAGCGAGAGTGGCTGGGGCACCTCGCGCTTTGCTCATGAGGGCAATAATCTTTTCGGCGAGCGTACCTGGGATGCCAGCAAAGGGCTGGCACCCGGCCGCCGAACCCGGCACACGCGCCATTACGTCCGCGCCTTTGCGAGTCTGCGCGACTCGGTGCACAGCTACGTCCATAATCTTAATACCCACCGCGCTTATGCCCCGTTGCGCGCGCTCCGCGCGCGCCTTAGCGACAGCGGCAAGCACCCGGATGCCGCGACTCTGGCGGGTGGCCTGAACCGTTATTCCGAGCGGGGCGCCGCCTATGTAGCTGATATTCGGACGATGCTGCGCCACAACGATTTACGCCAAACACTGCAGGATGTTCGCTTGGCCGCATCGAGCTCGCCGACGCCCCACTAACGCGGCCCGCTAGATTCGCGTCCCATCGGGGAGCGGCTTCATAAAGACCCGGGAGTTGCGCCGGAGGTTGCACAGCGCCTGACGCCCGACCGGAAGGTCCTGCAGACTCGCGGGCTGGAAACCCCGCTCCTGGAACCAGTGGGCGCTGCGGGTGGTGAGGACGAACACAGTCCGCACGCCCTGCGCGGCGGCGGCGCGCTCTAGCTGCCTGAGCAGGGCATCACCGCGTTCACCGCCCCGGTAATCGGGATGGACCACAAAGCAGGCGAGCTCCGCCATGGCGGCCTCGGCCATGGGATAAAGTGCCGCGCAGGCAATGACGGTCCCCTCCCGCACCACCACGGTGAAATGCTCGATCTCGGTTTCGAGCCGCTCCCGTGAGCGGCGCACCAGGGTCCCGTCGCGCTCAAGGGGTTCGATGAGCTCGAGTATCCCTCCGATATCCTCGATCACCGCCGTGCGGATTACCTCGAAGGGCCGGGCGGTGATCAGTGTACCCACCCCGTCACGCGTGAAAAGCTCCAGCAACAACGCGCCGTCGACCGCATTACCGAGCAAGTGCGCACGCCGCACGCCGCCGCGGCAAGCCTCCAGCGTACCAACGAGCAGCCGCCGCAGTTCCGGGGCAAGCTCGGGGTACGCACGCAGGTATTGCTGCACCTCTTCGGTGGTCATCTCCCGCACCAGGGCGGCATCGCGATCGAGCACCCGCGCGCTTTGCTGCAGAAAAAGCAGCTTGTCGGCGCGGATCTCCCGGGCCACGGCGAGTGCCACGTCCTCCGCGTAAAGATTGAATATCTCGCCGGTTGGCGAATAACCGAGCGGACCGATCAGCACCACCGCCGCATCATCCAGGCGCTGGCGAATCGCCGCGCCGTCCACGCGACGCACCTCGCCTGTGTGCAGATAATCGACTCCGTCGCGGACGCCCACGGGGCGGGCGGTGACGAAATTGCCCGAGGCCACTTGGATGCGTAAACCGGCCATGGGGGAGTTGGCGACTCCCATGGACAGCAGCGCTTCGATTTCCACCCGAACCGCGCCCACCGCTTCTTTCACGCAAGCGAGGGCGGGCTCGTCGGTTATGCGCAAGCCGTTGACGTAGCGAATGGTACACTCGCGAGAGCGCAGCCGTTGCTCGATCTGCGGGCGCGCGCCCGGCACCAGCACCAATCGAACGCCCAGGCTATTGAGCAGCGCCAAGTCGTGGATCAGCGTCGGCAGCTTCTCGTCGGCCACCGTTTCACCGTCAAAGGCAATGACAAACGTCCTGCCCCGGTGGGCGTTGATGTAGGGCAAGCTGTGGCGGAACCACTCGACGAAACGGGCCGGCTCCCATCTCATCTTTTTCCCTCGGCTTGCGGTGGTTCCAGGCAGAAACGGCGAATGAACCCCCGGAGCAGCTTGATCATCGGCTCGATACGATCCACGGACAAGTACTCATCGGGCTGATGTGCCTGATCGATGTCTCCGGCACCCAACACCACGACCTCCATACCCAGCGCCGCGAGAAACGGCCCTTCGGTACCGAAAGCGACGGTCCCGGGCTCGGCCCCCGTGAGTTCCCGCGCCACCTGTATGATGGACGCATCTTCCGGGGTCTCCATCGGCGGCAAGCCGGGAAATAACGGACGTATCTCCAGCGTCGCGGCTGAATCGGACAGAGCGTGCTCGAGACGTTGGCAAAGCTGCGCCTGCAGCTCCTCCAAATCCATGCCGGGCAGCGGTCGCAGATCGAAATGCAGCTCCGCCTCGGCACAAATGCGGTTGGGGTTATCCCCGCCGTGGATGTGACCCAGATTCAACGTCGGCTCCGGCACCCGGAACCGATCATCACGATAGCGCCGCTGCAGCTCGGCACGCCAAGCCAGGATTTCATTGAGAGCGATGGTCATCGCCTCTAGCGCGTTGACGCCGAAGCTCGGATCGCTGGAATGACCGGAGCGCCCGCGCAAGCGCACCGCCTCCATCATCACGCCTTTGTGCATATGAATCGGCCGCAGCCCCGTTGGCTCCCCGATCAAGGCGTAACGACCGATCGGCCGGCCCTCGTCACGCAAAGCCCTGGCCCCGATCATGCCGCTTTCCTCATCGGCGGTCGCCAAAAGGGTCAGCGGGCGGCGCAGATCCCCGGCACGCAGCTCCCGGACCGCTTCGAGGGCAAGGGCAAAAAAGGATTTCATGTCGCTGGTGCCGAGCCCGTACAAGCGCCCGTTCTGCTCCGTGAGGCGGAACGGATCCGTGCTCCAGCGGTGGGTATCGTATGGAACGGTATCGGTATGACCTGACAGGACCAGCCCGTCGGCGCCACTGCCGAGCGTCGCAACCAAATTGGCCTTGTGCGTCTGATCGGGCAAATCGCGGATGTCAACGGCAAACCCCAACGCATCGAGCCAACCTGCCAGCCGCTCGATCACAGCACGGTTGCCCTGATCCAACGCCGGATCGACGCTGCTCACCGACGGCAACTCGATCAGCTCGCTGACCATCTGACGAAGACTTGGCACGGTAGCGGCCATAGCATGCTCCTGGGCGGCCTGGAGCGGGCTGTCTACAGGCTGGATTTCGTATTGTGAACCCGCCGCCGCTGCGTCAGCGCTTCCTGTGGCCGCGCTAACTGCCCGTCAGCTCGTGCAGCGGTTGCCCGCAGGCTCGGGCCGTATTGCAGCGACCCGCAGCAAGCATCTCATAAATCCCCCCACGAGGAACGGCGCCGCCAGCGGATACGCGTCACCGTAATGCCTACCACCATACCCGCGAACAGCACCGCGGCGCCCACCAGAAACCAATCTTGACGGCTGCGATCGGCGAGGCGCTCGGTCTCATTGGCCAGATCCTGCAGGCGTCGCTTGAGATCGATAATCTGCTTCTTGAGCCGTTTGTTCTCGTTGGCAAGATGGAGTCCTTCGCGGGACTCATCGAGCTGGCGGGCAAGCCGATCCCGCGCGCTTGCGAGTTCGTCGACCCGCTCACGCGCTCGCGCGAGCTGCTGCTGCGTTTGCTCCATGTTCTGCTCGAGCTGACCGTCCTGCGCCTGCAGCTGCGCGAGCTTGGCGCTGACCTGCTCGAGACGCTGCGCCGCCGGCGGCCGGCTGATGAGGTACTGGGACGACACCCAGCCTTGCCGTCCCTTAGCCGTCTCGACCCGCGTCCACCCCGAGTCCGTTTCCAAGACTTCGACCGCCGTGCCGGTTGGCAACAACTGCAGAATCCGGTACTGGTTGCCGCCGCCGCTGCGTAGCGTGATCGTAAACTGATCGGTCACGTATCGCGTGGGGGCGGCCTGGGCGCTGCCCACCACGGCGCAGAGCCCGAGCCACCAAATGAGCGCGAGCGCCAAACCGGAGAGGAACGTCTCGAATCGACGGCCGAGGCCTGCGCCGGAGCCACAGCCGGCAGGCATGAGGGAATCGGAATCGGGTAATCGGCCCTGATGCCGGCACGCAGTGTAGAATGGCAACCTGGCTGTGGATGGAATTGCTGCGTTCTCGAAGCGCCGTGGTGCAATATGAGGGGTATGCACTAGAGATTCCCTATGGCTGTTTGGCATCCTCCTTCGAGCCCTCGATTGTAGCGGATGGTCGCAGGCCGCAAAACCGACGCCCGCCGGATAGCCGCCGGCTCAGCGTGCGGCAATAACCGATTCGTCCTTGCGCCCAGGGACCGAGCGCAATGCATCACGCGGAGACTACCCCATGTTGCACTACCCGAACATCGACCCGGTCGCCTTTCAACTCGGTCCACTAGCGGTTCACTGGTACGGCATCATGTACGCAGTGGGCTTTATCTCGGGTTGGTGGCTGGGACGGCACCGCGCGCGCCGGCCCGGGTCCCCGCTCGAACCCAAGCAAGTCGACGATCTGGTGCTGTTCGTCGCCGTGGGAGTGGTCATCGGCGGGCGCGTGGGGTACATGCTCTTCTACGGCATGGAGCAAATGCTCGCCAATCCGCTCGCCTTATTCCAGATATGGCGCGGCGGAATGAGCTTCCATGGCGGGCTGCTCGGCGTCATCGTCATGACCTGGTGGTTCGCCCGACGTATCGAGACGCCCTTCTGGCGTATCATCGACTTCCTCGCCCCGCTCGTGCCCATCGGGCTCGGGGTCGGACGTATCGGCAACTTCATCAATGGCGAGCTCTGGGGAGCACCCACGACGCTTCCCTGGGGAATGGTCTATCCGATCCTCGGCCCTGAGCCGCGGCACCCCTCGCAGCTCTACGAATTTCTGCTCGAAGGCGTGGTGCTGTTCGCGATCCTTTGGCTTTTCTCCCGGCGCCCCCGGCCGAGCGGCGCGGTATCCGGCCTGTTCCTGCTTTGCTATGGTGTGTTCCGCTTTGCGGTGGAGTTCATACGCATGCCGGACCCGCAGCTCGGTTATCTCGCCTTTGGCTGGTTCACCATGGGCCAGGCGCTCTCGCTGCCCATGATCCTCGCAGGCCTCGGCCTGCTCGCTTTCGCTTATCGAGGCCAAGTGGCGGGCGCCGGGTCGGCGAACGCATGAACGCTCTCGAACGCGACCCGGCCAAGGCCGCGTTGACAACCGCAACCGCAGCGAGCACGCAACGGACGGCCTCATGAGACAATATTTGGAGTTGCTGCAATACATTCTTCAGCACGGCGTGCGCAAGGCAGACCGCACAGGGACCGGCACATTGTCGGTCTTTGGCTATCAGATGCGCTTTGACCTCAACGAGGGTTTTCCGCTGGTCACGACCAAGCGGCTGCACGTGCGCAGCATAATCCACGAGCTGCTGTGGTTTCTCTCCGGCGACACCAATATCCGGTACCTGAAGGACAACGGCGTGCGCATCTGGGATGCGTGGGCGACCGAGGACGGCGATCTGGGCCCGTTGTACGGCGCCCAGTGGCGTGCCTGGCCGACCAAGAATGGCGGGACAATCGACCAGATTACTCGCGTAGTTGAAGGCATCAAAAAGAACCCACATTCGCGTCGACACATTGTCAGCGCTTGGAACGTCGAATATCTGCCGGACGAATCCCTAAGCCCGCAAGCAAATGTAGGACAAGGCCGGATGGCCTTGCCTGCCTGTCACGCCCTGTTCCAGTTTTACGTCGCCGACGGCGAGCTGTCATGCCAGCTCTACCAGCGCAGTTGTGATGTATTTCTGGGACTCCCATTCAATATTGCTAGCTACGCCTTGCTCACCCATATGATCGCCCAGGAATGCGATCTCGACGTCGGCGATTTCGTCTGGACGGGCGGCGATGTGCACTTGTACTCCAACCATTTAGAGCAAGCCCAGCTCCAGCTCTCTCGGAAACCTCGTCCACTGCCTACTTTGGTTATTAGGCGCAAGCCTGACTCGATTTTTGACTACCGATATGAGGACTTCGAAATCATCGGGTACAGTCCCCACCCGGCGATCAAGGCACCGATTGCGGTATAGCGTTGACGAGCAGCGAAGAGCGCCTGCGGCCAACGCAATTAAACCCTGCCAATTTATATAAGTGCATCTAATCAGATCTCAGCTATGCACGTCGAAAGAGCTGAGATGCTTTGACAGTTGGGATGCCGCGGCGTGCACTAGCGGAAAACCGGCTATTTTGACTGGATGCAGCGCTTCTCGGTGAGTGAATGGAAGAAACATCACCGGCTCCCCTTGCGGCGACCAGCGCGGCCGGGTACAGCCGGCGCGCCTCAAGCCGGCCAACCCGCCCGGGTTGGCCGGCCGTCTTCATTGGATAGCGATCCGGCGTGCGGTGCTTTCCTGTTTTTCGGGCTTGGGAAGGCGGATGGTTAGAAGGCCCTTGTCGAAGGACGCCCGAGCCTTCTCGACATCGGTGCCTTCCGGCAACGGTATGGCGCGCTGGAACTGGCCGAAGGCGCGCTCGACCCGGTAGCAGCCTTTTTCTTCGGAGCGGGACTCGAGCTTCTTCTCGCCACGTATCCAGAGGTAACCGTCCTCGGCATGAATCTCCACGTCGTCGCGTTCCATACCCGGCAACTCCGCCGTGACTCGCAATGCATCCCCGTCGTCGACCATATCGACGCGTGGCTGGAAAACACTCGGGCTGAAGTCACCAAACCAGCGATCAAAGTATCCCCATCCGGTCAGAGGCTCGCGCATAAGCTCCTGCATCATGCCAAAGGCCTCTGGCATAGCGATCGAGCCGATCGATTCGAACCCCTCCCTAGAGGGGTCCCTGGAACGCGGCCCGATCGGCACTACAGTGCTGGCACGCCTTTCCTCAGGAGACTTGCGTAGAAAGCGGAAGGGATTCCACTTGCTCAGATCGAAGTTCATCTCCACTCCTCCCTTCGAATAGGCAGGCCGGCTGTTAAGCGGCTGTGATCTCGATTCGCCGCCGCCGGTGGGACGCCTTCTTCGGCAGGACGACGCTCAGCACCCCGCTGTTCATTTCAGCGCGGATACCATCGGTTTCGACTTCCTGGCCAAGCGTGAAGCGACGGTAGTACCGGGAACCCCGCACCTCGGCATAGGTGGCCGAGATGCCTTCCGGCATCTCGATCTGTATATCGCCGTAGATCGTGAGCACGGTGCCATCCACCTCGATGGTCAATGCCTCGTTACTGACCCCGGGCATGTCGGCCAAGACACGAATCGCATCGTCCTCCTCATAAATATCCACGGGAGGCAGCAAGGTACGCTCACGCCACTCCTGGGTTGCCACTTCACGTGAGTCCTTGCGCGTTGAGACCTCGTGGCCCGTAGCGTTGCGCTCCTCAGCCATGACTATTCACCTCCCTTCGCCTAGTTTGCCGTGATCTCAATCCTGCGCGGCTGCACTTCCTCGCGCTTGGGCAGCTTGATCTCAAGCATACCGTTGCGTGCTCTCGCCTCGGCGGCCTCGCCGTTGAGCCTCTCGGGCAGGGCAACCGCGCGGGAGAACTCACCACCGAAGCGCTCTCGGCGATAAAACGCTGGCCATTCGCCGCCGCCCTCTGCGCTTTTCGCCGGAAACTCGCGCTTGCCGCGCATTATGAGCACATTGTTCTGGATGGACACATCCAGGTCTTTGGGATCGACACCCGGTGCGAACACGTAAACGCGCACGGCATCTGCGGTCGTACCCACATTCACCAAGGGAAACGTTCCCCGAGGCACGGAGCGGATGTCCGACGCCTCAAAGTCCTGTAACAGGTCGTCCACCATCTGACGCACCCAGTCCAGCTCCCGGAACTGCGGAACATTGATTCGCCAGATATCTCCGAACATGGCCGAGCACCTCCGTCTTACCCGACTTTGACACTTCCACGTACAGGTTCTCTTGAGCGGCGTGCGCTGACGCGTGGGATTTCAAGGTGTTAGATAGCCGATCAGCACGTACAACACGCGAAGTACACGTACATGGATTATTATGTATCGCTTGCAGTGTAGCTGTAATCGGCTTATTATCGCGTACATGTATCTGCGTGAAACCCGCCAAAAACGCGCCGACGGCTCGAC
>NZ_JBXWZQ010000217.1:0-8009 GCF_059432795.1 Nitrococcus sp.
CTGTTTCTCGACGAGCCGACGGCGGGTGTCGACGTCGATCTGCGTCGCGAGATGTGGCAGCTGGTCCGCGCGCTGCGTGCAAGCGGCGTGACCATCATTCTCACCACGCACTATATCGAGGAGGCCGAGGAGATGGCCGACCGGGTCGGGGTGATGCGCCAAGGCGAGCTCATCCTGGTGGAGGAGAAAACCGAGTTGATGCACAAGCTCGGGCGCAAGCGTCTGATATTGCAGCTGGAAAGCGCGCTTGATCACCTCCCGGCGGCACTCGATGCCCACGCGCTCGAGCTCTCGCGCGACGGTCAGGAGCTTGTCTATACTTACGACCCGCACGATGAGCGCACGAATGTCACCGCTTTGCTCAGCGACCTCCACGAGGCGGGTATCCGGTTCAATGATCTGCGCACAAAGCAGAGCTCGCTGGAACAGATCTTCGTCAGCCTGTTGAGGGAAGAACAGCGATGAACAGGCATGCGGTGCAGGCGATTTATCGATTCGAAATGGCCCGCACTGGGCGCACCCTGCTGCAGAGCATCGTCTCCCCGGTGATCTCGACCTCGCTTTATTTCGTCGTATTCGGCGCGGCGATCGGCTCGCGCATCACCGAGGTCGGCGGAGTGAGCTACGGCGCGTTCATCGTGCCGGGGCTGATCATGCTCATGCTCCTCACCCAGAGCGTGTCGAACGCGTCCTTTGGAATCTATTTTCCGAGATTTTCCGGGACCATCTACGAAATTCTCTCGGCGCCCGTTTCGTATTTCGAGGTCGTGCTCGGCTACGTCGGGGCGGCGGCGACCAAGTCGGTCATTCTGGGGCTGATCATCCTGGCGACAGCGAGCCTCTTCGTGCCGTTCGAGATCAAGCATCCGGTGTGGATGCTCGTCTTCCTCCTGCTCACGGCGCTGACGTTCAGCCTCTTGGGCTTCATCATCGGCATCTGGGCCGACAACTTCGAGAAGTTGCAGCTCGTCCCGTTGCTGGTCATCACACCGTTGACCTTTCTCGGCGGCAGTTTCTATTCCGTGGACATGCTGCCGCCGTTTTGGCAGACGCTCACGCTGTTCAACCCGGTGGTGTATCTGATCAGCGGATTCCGTTGGAGTTTCTACGGGCTCGCCGATGTGAGCGTGGCCGCGAGCCTGGTCATGATTTTGATGTTTCTGGGGCTGTGCCTGGCCCTCGTGGGCTGGATCTTCAAGACGGGCTACCGGCTCAAGGCGTAACTTTCTTTCCCGAGCCGGCAGGCCGCCGTTAAGCTCGCTCTCAGATCGACAAAGTACAAAAATAACCCACTACTAGCTGGGTAGCGGTAGGTGATACATCGGTGGTGAGCAAGATGGGCAGGCGTTTCCCGGTGAGCAGGCATCGACGAAAATGCATGGGCCGAGACAGTGTGCGACTACCGGCAGCGTTTCTCGCGCGTTGTCGGCCCGCCTGAGCGGCTCCGTCGGCTTGCACGGCAATTTGGCCATCGACGGCTCTGGGCCTTGAAGCCGAGCAGGGCACGGTATCCGAGTCTCGAAGCCGGGTGATCAACGATGCTGAAAACGCAATACCGATGTTAAACTGAAGTGTAATCAGGGTTGCTGGTGTAATCCAGCCATAAGCCCAGAAAGCGGACGGTCCGAAATGAGTAAGCCAGATCAAGAGGAAAAAAGAGCTCATTGAAGCCTTTGAACGTTGCCGCACGCTCGTATGAGCGAATCTTCATTGCCCTAAGGAACATACTGCAACATGGTCGACTACCGCAGCATCATTACCATCGAGGCAGGGAAATGCGGTGGTAAACCCTGCGTGCGCGGGATGCGAATCACCGTTTATGACGTTCTGGATTACCTCGCTTCCGGCATGAGCACGGACGAAATCTTGGCCGACTTCCCATACCTAACCCGCGAGGATATCCAGGCGTGTCTCGCTTTCGCTGCCGACCGTGAAAAACACATGCTGTCGATACCGGTGTGAGGCTCCTTTTTGACCAGAACCTTTCCCCACGCCTTGCAAAGAGACTTCACGACTTTTTCCCCGGTTCGGCCCACGTGCAGCACTTTGGTCTCTCGCAGGCACCCGATACCATCTTGCTCGATTTTGCCGAACGGGAGGGCTTTATCCTGGTGAGCAAGGACTCTGATTTCTTCGAACCAGGGTTGTTGCGCGGTCATTCCGCCAAGATTGTATGGGTTCGGCGGGGCAACTGCTCAACCACGGAAATCGAGGATATTCTGCGCCGCGATGCAACGCATATTGAGCATCTGGCGAGAACAGAAAACCTGTTCCTTCTGATGTTGTATTGATTGCTTAGGGTTTGCCGCCGTGCCGCCGAGTTTCGCCACATCTGCACACCGTGAGTCATATTGCGCCTAGTGGTCGAACATCATGCGAACCGCCCGATCTCGGACTTCCGGGGAATACCCGATAAAACCCGATCCGGGATCAATCCCCCGATTGCAGCATGATCACGAAAGCAAATGAAGACCTTAATTGGCCGCCCCTTGTGAATGACCACTGTCGGGGGGCGGCATTCGGCACAGGTGCGCGGTCTGCCGTAGGTTAAAACGCTACGTCACGCGTCTTCTCGTTTGAACTGAGGGCCACATCATTCGCAGAATCGGGCAACTGCTAAATTCGTTTGCTTACAATTACCGCATTAGATCCTTCTCGCAGAACCAGCCTCGAAAGGCCCTCCATGTTTATGTTCCATCTGTTGATGTTCCATCAGAGGTGGTCCCCTTTTCAGCTGAGCGAAACGAATAAATAATGCGGGTGCCGAGTCTAAGCGCCGACGCGTCGCCTGGCCGTGGACGATAACGCAAGGCCGACAAGCCCGATGCCGAACAGGCCGAGGACGGCCGGTTCGGGGATGGCCACCGACGGTGTGATCTGTCCGCGAATTTCGCCGCCGGGGAAAGCCGGGGTGTGGATGTTGAGATACAAACCGCTGCTCATGAGGTTGGTCAGCTCGGCGGTGAGCGTCGTGCCTTCGCCTTCCGCGCCGTCCCAGACGCTGAAGATCGTGCCGGCCGCGGCATCGATCGACAGATCGTTGTCGGTGTCGCTGTTCGGGGAGATGAACCCGAAGATGACGGGGCCGTTGGTCCCTGCGGGAGCCCGATGGATATGTGCGGCGACGACGTTGTCATCGTCGACACCCGGCGTCTGGTTGCCGTCCAAATCCAGACCGGCTATCGAGATCAGAATCTCCAGTTCGGTCTGTGCGTCGTTGAGGGTCAGCTCCGCGGAACCGCTGGCGGGGCTCGTAACGGGTGGGACTTCCTGGGCACCGCTGAGATTGGCATCAAAGACCATCACCGCGTGCGCATGACTCCATGCGCCCAAGCTCAACACCGTCAGCAGGGTCATCAGCAACGCTTTCATGACCGTACCTCCGCACCCGGCTTGCCAGTACCCTGGAGTCTCCGCTTTTCAATCATATAGTCGCTAGCTGGCAAAAAAGCCAGTCCGCTCATCGGCGGATCGCCGCTAAGCGCCGAGCGGCGGCCTGGCGGTTGCAGCGTGGCGGAGATTCGCACGACGTGTCGCCCTAGGTCGGCGGGAGATCCTCTCCGCAAGCCTCGATCAGTGCGGCGTCGTCGTTGCGAGGGTTGCCCACGCGTGGCGAGACGGGATAGGCGCGGAGCTGCTCCACGGGTAGTGCAGCGATCGCGGCGCGGATCGCGTTGCGCTGCGTGAGCTCTGGTGCGAGCCAGTCGGGCCAGCAGGCCTCGCTCAGCACCACGGGCATGCGCGGGTGGACCCGGCGGGCAAAGCCTCGGGCCGGCTCGGTGATGATGGCGGCGCGCTCGCCGGGTGCCTTTGCGCTCGGCGTCCAGAGCCCGGCCAGCAGCAGCGGGAGGCCATCGCGGCGCGTGAACCGGTAGGGCTGCTTACGGCCGGCTTCCTCGCACCATTCATACCATCCGTGCGCCGGAATGATAGCGCGGCGTCTGGCGAAAGCGCTGCGAAAGTAAGCGGATTCCGCCACTTTCTCGGCACGCGCGTTGATCGGGGCCGGGGCGTTTGCCTTATCCTCCGCGTAGCGGGGTTTGAAGCCCCAATGCGACCACGCCATAAGCGGCCGGCCGTCCTCGCCGGCGTGGATCGTAAGAATCTCCTGCGTGGGCGCGATATTGTAGCGGGGCGCCGAGTCGCCTTCGGCCGCCACCTCAATGCCGAACATTCGCAGCAGGTCCTGGATGTTTCCGGACAGATCGTAGCGACCGCACATGGTATCCAGCTTGCGGCCTGCGCGCGGAGCATTCAACTTGGCCCCGGTCGTGAACGCGGGTGCCCGTTTGTTAAATTACAGAAAAATGCGTGCGATGGCGTTTGCAATCGGTGCGTAGTACGTTCGAGTCTTTCCTTTCCAATCGCGCTGGGGTGTCGTTCATGGGGGCCTTTTTTCCGATCGTCTACATCCGCGGGTACGCCTTGAGCAAGTCCGAGGTCGAGGCGGCGTTCAACAGCCCTTACTACGGATTCAATCTCGGCTCGACGCAGATCAAGCAGCGCCGGGACGCCAAACCGGCCATGTTCATCTTCGAGAGCCCGGTGGTTCGGCTGATCAAGGATCGCGGCTATCTGGATGCGTTCGGCCGCTACGTGGACCATCAAAACCAGCCCATCGCCGGGAGTGCGGCGCGTGAGTGGCGCAAGACGCTGTGGACGTTTCGCTTCTACGACGCCGAATCACGGCTGCGCGGCGGTGAGCGCCCCGAGGAGGACATCGAGCGTTATGCCGAGCAGCTCGCGGTGTTTCTGGATCAAGTCCGCAAGGCCTGCGGCGCGCCGGCGGATTTCAAGGTCAATCTCGTCGCCCACAGCATGGGCGGGCTGGTGGCCCGGTGCTACCTGCAGTACCAGAAGCTTTTCGAGGGCTCCGCGTTGCGCGGCATCACGCCGGTGGCGGTGAACAAGCTTTTTACCTACGGCACGCCACACCGCGGTATCAGCTTTCGCGACGGCCTGGGGTGGGTTGAGGATATTCGCGATCTGATCGGCTGGCGCGGCTCCGATGCCTTTGGTGAGCAGCGCATGCGCAAGTACCTTTCACTGAGCGAGGAGGAGCCGCTGCACACCTACCAGCCGGCGCGCGGCGGGCTGCCACGCGAGCGCATTTTCTGCGTCGTGGGCACGAACTGGCAGGACTACCCGGTCCGGGGCGTCCCGGGCGACCGTCGGACCGGGCAGCGACGGCCTGGTGGCGTTGGAGAACGCCTATGTCAAGGGCGCGTCGCGGGCGCATATCTATCGCTCCCATTCCGGGCCGTACGGGCTGGTCAACAGCGAAGCGGGCTTTCAGAACCTCGATCGCTTTCTCTTCGGTAGCCTGCGCTACGAGCTCCAGCTCGAGCCCATGAGCATCACGGCAAGCGCGCTGCCCGGCCAGCAGCCGGACGGCGAGGTCGATTACCTGCTCGTCGAGGTGACGGTCGCCATCCGCGGGCTGCACTCCTATATCCACCAGCGCCGGGAAGCGACGTTGAGCGCCGTGAGCGTGCCGATCGCCGCCGGGGCTCAGGAGAAGAGGCAGGCAACGCACCTTTATACCGGCTTCCTCCACACCGCGCCTGCCAGCCGCAAGAAAGGCGACCGTTACGTGCGCGGTGCGCTCGATGTGCGCATCGAGCCGCATTACCGCGACGAGGGGCTTTTCCTGGATTCGCGCTACGAGGGAGCGGACCTGTTGCGAGACCGGCTCTATATTCGGCTCGACCCCAGGACTCACGAGGTCGCCTACCGGTGGAACGCAACGCAGAGCTATCTTCGTGTCTCGCCGGATGACGACGGCGCGTATTTGTGTCCCTTGCCGAGCGGGACGCAGAAATGGCTTGACTGCGCCGGAATCCGCATTCGTCCCGGCGCCTGGGACTGAACGCGAGCGCTTTCGCGTCACAGCGCGCGAAGCTTGATGAGCAGCTCCCGCGGGTTGCGCTCGCTGATGAATCGGGCCTTGATCTGGCGGCCCTGCTCGGTCAGTTTTTTGCCCAGCGGGGTGCCCTTCACGATGCGCACCAGCAGCCCCACCTGGTCCGGGCGGGACTCGTCGTAGTAGAGCACCTCGGTGCGGTCCACCGTGCTGGTGTAGATATTCTTCGGCTTGAGGACGAAGCCGGATGCCTCGAGGCGTTGGCGCAGCGGTTCGATGAGTTCCGGGCGGCGGCTTGGCGGCACGTCGCAAATGACGAACACGTCGAAGAACGAGTTCTGCAGCTTGGCGATTTGTTTCAGCTGGCGCGCGACTTGCTCTTGCGCTCCGGCGAAGTCGCTGTTGAGCCGATCGGCCTCCTGCAGCAGGGATCGGCTCTGGTCCAGCCGGCGCTCGGCTTTCTCCAGCTTGGCGAGCTGGCCCTGAAAATCCTCATTGGCCGCGTCGAGCTGTTTGCCGAGCGCCGTAATGCGGCCTCTGAGGTCATCCGCTTGGGTCGCGATCTCCTCGTGGAGGGTCGCGAGTTGCTGTTTCGCCTCTTTTTCTAACTCCTGGAGCTTGCCTTGGAAGTTGTACACTTCCTTGAAGCCGAACAGCGTCAGCATGCCCACGACCAGCGCCAGCAGGGTGCCCGAGGCGGTGATCCAACGCCGGGTCTTCTCCTGAATCTCGAGACGGGTCTCGACGGCGACCCGCTGCGCCTCGTCGTCGATTTGCCGCACGGCCCGCGCGACGGCGGCCTCCAGCGGGTCCCGGGGTGGCGAGTCAGGCTCCGCGCGGGCCGTTGCGTCGTCTCGCTCGCCGGTCTCGTCTCCTCCGTCCACCACGGCTCGTCCCTCGCTTGCAGGGCTTGCTAGTGCGCCAGACGCTCGTAGTCATCGCGCAGATATCCGCGGCCGCGCAAGTCCAGCAGCTTGGCCGCGCCATGTGCGTCGCTGAACCGCAGGAATCCGATGCGGCGCAGCTCCTTGGTGCGCGCCAGCACGGGGTCGTCATCGAGGAGGTACACACCGTGACGCTTGGCGTAGTCGATGCGGTAGACCTGATGCGCCTGGCCCTCGGGGTCGATTTGGATGCGGTAGCGTACTTTGGATTTCTGCAGGTAGGTGTGTTGCCCCGGAATCCGCGTGATGACCTGCTGGATGTCGACGTCGATGTGGCCGCGCTCGAGCTGCTCGAGGGTGTATCGGTTGTTCAGCGTGTAGAAGTCGCCGCTGAGCAGGATCTCGCCGGTGCGCTCACGCACGAGTGAGAACCGTCCGTTGCCGTCGATGTAGAAGCGATCGACGTCGTTCGGGTCGAGCGAGAGGACCATGTTGATGTATCCGCGGATCACGAGGTCGCCGTTCACCAGTTCCTCGCGCATGGTGCCGAGACCGTAGAGATCCTTTAGCGTCTGCCAGTTCTTGGGGCCGACCAGAATGCTCAGGTCCGTGTCGATGCGCTGGTTCAGCCAGCGGTCCCGCTTCCACGGCGCGCTGAAGGCCGGTTCACTGGGTTGCTTGGCGAAATCGAACGTCTGCTCATAGACTTCGACCTGCCCGACTCGAGCCATTTGGATGGGCACGAGCTTCAACGAACCGCAGGCCGTCAAAACCGAGAGCAACACGGCCCACGCCCCGAGCTTGCCAACACGGGCGGCCCGAGGATGTCGCACCAGGAAGAGGCGCCCACGGCGTATCGGGTGACGTTTCTTTTTGTTCTCGTATACAGGCTCGTCCCATCCGGGCATGGTTGCCGCCTTGGGCGATTGCCGGCGCTTTGGCCGTGAATCGTTGTTTACGGGCATGTGCTGCCGAACGCCCAGCCTGCTCAGCGGGTAGCCGCCAAAGGGATAAGCAAGGCGCTTCAATGCCATCAGGCACCTACCAAAGCGCGCCGTCAGCATGAGTGCTCAGCCGCCCGTCAAAGGGCAGACCCTGAAGCAAGGCGGCGTGGGCACCGCGGCGAGCGAGTCACACAACACCACGGCCTTCAGCCAAACCGCCCAACCGAAGTGGCACGGATCGCGCCAGCGGCTGTTTCTCGGTGCAGACGGTTCCGGGCACGCAGTGGCCGCGATGCACATCCATTGCTACCTTTCCAA
>NZ_JBXWZQ010000218.1:0-15751 GCF_059432795.1 Nitrococcus sp.
CACGCAGTGGCAAGAAGGTCGAGCTCGCCGTCGCCAAGCTGTTGAGCGGCGACCCGATCGTCAATCGGGACGCACTCGCCAACCCCGGCTCGCTCGATAAGATCGCCACCATCAAGGAGCTGTTTTACTAATCAGGCGTAAGACAACCGGACCGCTACAACGCACGCTGCGAGCGCACGCAAGCGGGTGGCATCGGTGGGCGGCAACCAGTGGCAATTGGCGGCAGGCCGGATCGGCGTCTTACGCACAATGGAGGAAAGCATGACTGAGCTTACGCATCTCAACACGCGCGGCGAGGCCCACATTGTCGACGTGGGAGAAAAGGAGCGTACCCACCGAATCGCCATCGCCGCAGGTGAGATCCGCATGGCAGCGGAAACACTCGCCAAGCTGCGCGCCGGCGATCTACGCAAGGGGGACGCCCTCGGCACGGCGCGCATCGCCGGGATCATGGCGGCGAAACGCACCTCGGAGCTGGTTCCGCTGTGCCATCCTATTGCACTCACCCATATCGACGTAGAGCTGCGACTGCAGGATGAGCCCGCCGGCGTGCGGTGTCAGGCGCGCGCCGAGACCGTTGAGCGCACGGGCGTGGAAATGGAAGCCCTCACGGCGGTGCAAGTCGCGTTGCTGACGATCTACGATATGTGTAAAGGCCTCGACCGCGGGATGACCATCGGAGAGGTACAGCTGCTGCATAAAAGCGGCGGGCGCTCCGGCATTTGGGAGCGCTCCGCCACGCCGGCACAGCAGGGCTGAGCGATTCAGCACTGCTGGTCGATTTTCGCCGCGACAATGAAGTCGTTCTCATGCAGGCCATTGATCTTGTGGGTCCAGAGCTCGACCTGAGCATGCCCCCACCCGAACTGGACCTCGGGATGGTGCGCTTCCTGCTCGGCGAGCTCTCCTACTTTATTAACAAATTCGAGTGCTTGAGAAAAATTCTTAAACTTATACTCACGGTGTATACGGCGCCCGTCCTCGGATAGCTGCCAGCCGGGGACTTCACCGAGATAGCGCTCGGCGTCCGCCCGGGACAGCGGATCGACGCCGCCCTTGCAGGGGATGCAGGCTTTGGCGGCAAGACTCATATTCATCTGACTCCGTTGCAGGGCTGTTGAACGATGCGGCCGGTGGTTGCTTCACCGCACCGCCCCGTCTAACTTTGGGGTTAGCCTGAGCATTTCAATCGCTTTGAAGTAGGGAATCCGCTGACCGCAGTGACTGACCCCAACGCGACGACCTCGCCCCGCGTGGGGCTTTTCGTAACCTGCCTGGTCGATTTGTTCCGACCAAACATCGGTTTTGCCACCGCCCGGCTACTCACCGCCGCGGGCTGCACGCCTCACGTGCCGGTGAGCCAGACCTGCTGCGGGCAGCCCAGTTACAATAACGGCATTCTGGACGATACGCGATCGTTGGCCAAACAGACCATCACCGCGTTCGAACCTTACGATTACGTCGCGGTGCCGTCCGGCTCCTGTGCGGGGCAACTGCGCAAATACCCGCTGCTGTTCTCGGATCAGCCTCATTGGCGCCGCCGCGCGGAAGCGCTCGCCCGACGGACCCACGACATTCTTTCCTTTCTCATTGACGTCGTGGCCCTCGAGCGCTCCCGTGCCTACTACCCGCATCGGGTGACTTACCATGACAGCTGTTCCAGCCTGCGTCAGCTTGCGGTCAAGGAACAGCCGCGGCGCTTGTTGGCCCGGGCCGAGGGGCTGGAACTCGTCGAAATGGCGGACACCGAAGTCTGCTGCGGCTTCGGGGGCACCTTTTGTGTGAAATACCCCGAAATCTCCACGAGGATGGTCACCGACAAGGTCGACAACATCGTGGCGTGCGGCGCCGATACCGTGCTGGCGGGGGAACTCGGCTGCCTGATGAATATCGCCGGGCGCCTGCGGCGGATGAGCAAGCCGGTGCGTGCCTTCCACGCCGTGGAGGTGCTGGCGAATCTGGCACAGCCGCCCGGCATTGCCGGCGACCGAAGCCGCTGATGAAATCTACGGCGCACCGCTTCCGCGACAATGCTCGAGCCGCGCTGACGGACCGGCATCTGCAAAAAGCTTTGCGCAATGCCCGCGGAGGATTCATCGGTAAGCGGGCCGAAGTGGTCCGCGAGATTCCGGATTTCGAGGCCCTGCGCGAGCAGGGAAAACGGATCAAGGATTCCGCCCTCGCGCACCTCGACTACCACCTCGAGCGCTTTGAGCAAGCGGTCGCCACCCAGGGCGGCCATGTGCATTGGGCCGTGGATGCCGAATCCGCCCAAGCGATCATCGTGGATATATGCCGGCGCAACGGCGCGAGGCGCGTGATCAAGGCCAAGACCATGGCCGGAGAAGAGATCGCGCTGAACCCCGCACTCGAGGCGGCGGGTCTCGAGACCGTTGAAAGCGATCTCGGCGAATACATCATTCAGCTTGCCAACGAGCCACCGAGCCACATCATTGCACCGGCCGTCCACAAGACCCGCGAAGCGATCTCGGCCTTGTTCGAGCGACATCATCATCACCGCGACGGCAGCAGCCCTTCGAGGACGGTCAGCGAATTGGTCGACGAGGCGCGGGAGGTGCTGCGGGCGAAATTTTTAACCGCGGACGTCGGTATCAGCGGCGCCAACTTCCTCGTCGCCGAGACCGGCACGGTGGTCCTGGTCACCAATGAGGGCAACGCTGATCTGGCGATGAACCTGCCTCGCGTTCATATCGTAATTGCCGGAATCGACAAGATCGTGCCATCGCTCGCCGACGTGGGCCCTATGCTGCGCCTGCTTGCGCGCAGCGCTACCGGACAGACGATGAGCGCCTATACCACGTTCATCACCGGCGCGAGGCGTCCGGACGAGAAGGAAGGCCCCGCGCACTACCACGTGATTTTGCTCGACAACGGCCGAACGCGCATGCTCGGCAGCGAGTTCCGCCCCATGCTGCGCTGCATCCGCTGCGGCGCCTGTCTCAATCATTGCCCCGTCTACAACGCGATCGGCGGTCATGCCTACGGCTGGGTCTACCCCGGACCCATGGGTTCGGTGCTCACGCCGATGTACGTGGGTCTGCGGGCGAGCGTGGATCTGCCCAACGCCTGCACGCTCAACGGGCATTGCGCCTCCGTCTGCCCGGTCAAGATCCCCCTGCCGGAGCTGCTGCGCCGCTTGCGCGATCTCCAGTTCGAGCATCACCTGAGCAGCCGCACCAGCCGCTGGTCACTGCGGGCATGGGGCTGGCTTGCCCGTCACCCCAGACTCTATCATCGCGTGACTCACCTGGCCGTGCGCCTGCTGGGCGCGCTCGGCCGCAAGCGCGGCGCCATAGCGCGCCTGCCATTCGCTGGAGGGTGGACCGCAAGCCGCGATCTTCCGCTGCCCACGGGTGAGACGTTCCACGTCGCGTGGCAGAGACACATAGCGAACACACCGCCGTCATGAGCTCCGCCAAGGCACGTATCCTGACCTCGATTCGCGCCGCCCTCGGGGCCAGCGCGACAACCACGCACGAGGCGAGCGCCCCGGAATCCGCAATGTCAACGCGCCCGCAATGGCGGGAACCTCGCATCGAGCGCTTTGTTGATCGCTTCGTGCGGGCTGCCGGCAGCTGGGAGCGCCTCGAGAGCGTGCAGCGCATTCCGGCGGCGGTCTCGGAGTATCTTCAGGACAGTGCGACGGTGCGTGTGAGGCTGAGCGCCCAACCCGCGCTGCGGGATCTGCAATGGCCGGCGGAGTGGGATGTCGCTGTCGATCCGCAGGACGCTGCGGCCTGGCCAGCCGCCGTCGCGGTCGCGGCACTCGGAGTCGCGGAGACCGGCAGCCTCGTCATGACCTCCAGCGACGCGTGCCCCGCCAGCGGCCACTTCCTTGCCGACGATCATCTGATCGTGCTGTACAGCCACGACATCGTGGATTATTTCGAGGAGGTCTGGGAGCGGCTTGCGGCGACAGGCCCTTCCCTGCCCCGCGCGATCAACATGATCACGGGCCCGTCCCGAACTGCCGATGTGGAGCAGACGCTACAGCTCGGCGCCCATGGTCCGCGCCGCGTACATCTTCTTTTGATCACCTGAGCCCGCGCTTGAGCGGCGTACGCGCTCGCCGCTGAATACCCCCACCAAGCACCCGACTACCGGCCCGGCTCTTCCTGCTTGGCTTGCTGCCACGCGGCCTCCAACGTCTCGAAGTCGGTGTTCGACGCGTCAATGCCGGCCTCGCGCAGGAGGGCTTCCAAGCGCCGGAAACGTCGCTCGAACTTGTCGTTGGTACGCCGCAACGCCGCCTCGGCATCGACGTGCAGATGACGAGCGAGGTTCGCACAGGCAAAGAGGATATCACCGAGCTCATCCTCGAGCCGATCGTGACCCGCGCCGGAATCGAGCTCGACTTCGAGCTCGGTGAGCTCCTCGCGTATTTTCTCCAGTACCGGGTCTGCCGCCTGCCAGTCGAATCCGACCCGGGCCGCACGGCGCTGCAGCTTTACCGCACGCGGCAATGCCGGAAGAGCGCGCGGAACGCCCTCGAGGAGACCCGGCGGGGTGGTTCCTCGGGCTTGCGTGGCTCGGCGCTCTTCGGCCTTGATGCCCTCCCATGTGCGGCGCTGCTCCAGGACATCCGGCATCGCGGCGGTGCCGAATACATGGGGGTGGCGGCGCACGAGCTTGTCCGCGATTGCCGCAACGACATCACCGAAATCGAACATGCCGCGCTCTTGGGCGAGCTGAGAGTAGAAGACCACCTGGAAAAGCAGGTCGCCCAACTCTTCACACAGCTCGTGGAGATCACCGGACTCGATGGTCTGAGCCACCTCGTAGGCTTCTTCAAGCGTATGCGGCACGATGCTCCTGAAATTCTGCGCGAGGTCCCACGGACACCCCTTGTCGGTATCCCGTAACCGCGCCATCAAGGCCAACAGATGCATTATGTCGCCGGTCGTGCTCTCGCCAGATTCCATAAAAAATGCCGCCCCGGTGCTGTCCCGTCTCAGTGGCGCCGATATTGTTCCTCGCCGAACAACACTCGCTTTGCCTCGTCGTCGAAGCTCGTCCGCTCACGCTCGGCGAGCACCGCCAAGCCTCTTTTAACCGCCGGGCGGCTCGCGACCGCATCGAACCAGCGCTTGAGATTCGGGTGCTCAGCCAAGTCCTGTCCTTGGCGCTCGTAGGGCCGAATCCAGGGGAACACGGCGATATCGGCAATGGTGTACTCCGTTCCCGCCAGAAATGTCTCGTTCGCAAGGCGATGATCCAGCACCCGATAAAGCCGTGTCGCCTCGTTCGTGTAGCGCTCGACCGCGTAGTCGAGCTGCGGCGTTGCGTAGTTTCGAAAATGGTGCGCCTGGCCCAGCATCGGACCCAGATTGCCTATCTGGAACATCAGCCATTCGATGGTCCGATAGCGACGGCTGAGCTCCGTGGGCAGTAGCCGGCCGGTTTTCTCCCCCAGATAGATCAGAATCGCTCCGGACTCGAAGAGCGAGAACGGCTCACCGTCCGGTCCCCGCTGGTCCACGATCGCCGGTATCTTGTTGTTGGGGCTGATGCGAAGAAACTCCGCCTCGAACTGATCGCCCTTGCCGATATTCACCGGATGGATGCGGTAATCCAGGCCCAGCTCCTCGAGCGCGATATGCACCTTATGGCCGTTCGGCGTGGACCAGCTATAAACATCGATCATCGCAACCCTCCTTCGGTGTGAACACGTGATCTTCTCGACAAAACGTTGGCGTCGCACGGGGCGAAACAAGCGACTCGGCTGCGCGCCGCCGACCGGTGCAGACACCGCCACGATCGCCTCAGGCGCCCGCCGTGTCCGCCCCCGCGGGCAGCTTGCCGGGTAACCGGACCGTCCCGGGGGAGCGCCTATGAAACGCCACGGGCAGATCGAGCGCGGGCCACGCCGAAGTATGCCCCGTTACGTCACCCGGGCCATGAGCCATCGCAAACGCGCGGCGCGCCGCACAACGGTCAGGCACAACCAGTGCCGCACGAGCACGCGGCAAGCCCGCCCGGAGGGGACGCACACCCGTGAACACGTGCGCGGGATGAATTATCATGGGTCCGCGTTTCGCAACGCTTGCCAACCCACTATCAGCCGGACAGCACTATGAGCGAAATTCCTGCCTATCAGCGCCGCCACAGTGTGCCTGTGAACATCGGCGGAGTCATCGTCGGCGGCGACGCCCCCGTGGTCGTTCAATCAATGACCAACACAGACACCGCCGATGAAGTCGGCACGGCCGTGCAGGTTGCCGATTTGGCACGCGCCGGCTCCGAGCTGGTACGCATCACCGTGAATAGCGAGGAAGCCGCCGCGGCGGTCCCGGGCATTCGTCGGCGACTCGACGATATGGGCGTGCGCGTTCCCTTGATCGGCGACTTCCATTTCAACGGCCACAAGCTGCTCACACGTTATCCGGACTGCGCCCGGGCGCTGGCGAAGCTACGTATCAATCCGGGCAACGTCGGCAAGGGCAGTCGGCGGGACCCTCAGTTCGCGACCTTGATCGACATCGCCAAGGACTACGACAAGCCGGTGCGTATCGGCGTTAATTGGGGCAGCCTGGACCAGGATCTGTTGGCCCGTTTGATGGACGAGAACGCCCGTTGTCCCGAGCCCCAGGGGCCCGCCACGGTCATGAAGACCGCTTTGGTACGATCCGCCCTGGACAGCGCCGAGAAGGCGGAAGCATTAGGATTGCCGCACGATCGGATCATCCTGTCCTGCAAGGTGAGCGGGGTTCAGGACCTCGTCACCGTCTATCGCGACCTGGCGTCGCGATGCGATTTCGCGCTTCACCTCGGCCTCACCGAGGCGGGCATGGGTTCCAAAGGCATCGTCGCCTCGACGGCGGCATTGGCGCTGCTGCTGCAGGAGGGCATTGGCGATACCGTGCGCATCTCACTGACGCCACAGCCCGGCGAGTCGCGCACGCGCGAAGTCATTGTCGCTCAGGAGATACTCCAGACCATGGGCTTGCGCGCCTTTACGCCGCTCGTGGCTGCCTGCCCCGGTTGCGGTCGAACCACCAGCACCTTTTTCCAAAGCTTGGCGGACAACATCCAGCAACACGTGCGAGCGCGCATGCCCCAGTGGCGGGAGAGCTACCCGGGTGTGGAGGAGATGACCCTCGCGGTGATGGGCTGTGTCGTCAACGGACCCGGCGAGAGCCGTCACGCGAACATTGGCATCAGCCTGCCGGGGACCGGCGAGAAACCCGTCGCGCCGGTCTACGAGGACGGTCAAAAGACCGTGACTCTGCGTGGCGACAACATCGCCGAGGAATTCAAGGAGATCGTCGAGACCTATGTTCAGCGCCACTACGGGTTGGCAAAAGGGCACACCGCGGGCTGACTCAGCGCTCCATCTCCAGGTAACTCAGCTTGTCGGCCACCTCGCGCCATTCATCGGCGTCCGCCGGCGGTGACTTGCGCCGCGTGATGACCGGCCAGGCGCGGGCGAGCTGCGCGTTGAGCTCGAGGAAACGCTCCTGGCCCTGCGGCAGGCGATCATCGGCATAGATCGCCTCGACGGGGCATTCCGGTACGCAAAGCGCGCAGTCGATGCACACTTGCGGATCGATCGCGAGGAAGTTTTGGCCTTCGTGAAAGCAATCCACGGGGCATACTTCCACGCAGTCGGTATATTTGCAGCGGATGCAGCGTTCCGTGACCACGTAAGTCATCGCATGCTGGCCACTTCGCTGCCATCGCAGCGCCGGCGCGTGGCGAGCGCGCCACACACCCCGCAGCGCCACCTCCCACCGGCATACTGACGAGCCAGCGCGGCGCGGATTTGCGGGCGCTGAACGAAGTCGGCGAGGGTCACGCCGCGCAGAAAGGCGTCAATCCGGTCAGTCAGTCGGCTCCAGACCATACGATCGAGCGTGGATGTATACTGACGCTCGCCGCGGCCATCCTCCATCAGCGCGATCACCTCTCCCACCGAGATGCGATTCGCCGGTCGATCGAGGCGATAGCCGCCCCGCGGCCCCGGGGTGCCCTGGACCAGACCCGCGCGCCGTAGCCGGCTGAATATCTGCTCCACATACGACATGGATATCCCCTGACAAACCGAAATCTCGGCGAGGGGTACCGGACCCGCTTGATTATGGATGGCCAGATGCATGAGCGCGCTCACTGCATAACGGCTCTTGGTGGATAGCCGAATCATGATCCGGATAGTTTAGCCCTGTGTGGGGGCCAGCGTCAGCCTCGCTGCCTCAGTTGGTGTCGAAATTCGCCACAGTATGTGAATGATTTACCGGCCCGCAGCCGCGCCCCAGCGGAAAACTGCTCTCCAGGGCGCGTTGCAGGTAGGCGCGGGCACGCCGCACCGCTGTCATGAGATCGAGCCCCTGTGCAAGACCGGTGGCTATGGCCGAAGCGAGCGTACAGCCGGTGCCGTGAGTGGCGCGCGTCACTACACGGGGATAAACCAGGCACTCCACCGCAGTGGCGGTCGCCAGTACGTCCATCACCTCTTCGCCGCCAAGATGCCCTCCTTTGAGGAGCACGGCCGAGGAGCCGAGCGCGAGCAACGCGCGAGCCGCCTCCACCATCGCCTCACGGCCGTCGATGGCCTGCTCCAAGAGCACCTCCGCCTCCGGGATGTTGGGGGTCATCAGTGCCGCCTTCGGCAGCAAGCGCTCACGCAGAGCCGTAACGGCTGGCCGATCGAGCAACCGCTCGCCGCTGTGCGTTACCATGACCGGGTCGACCACCAAGGGCACCGTCGGGGCGAGCTCGCGGAGCACCCGCGAGACGGACTCGATCACTGCCGTCCTATGCAGCATGCCCGTTTTAATGCCATCCGCACCGATATCCGTCAGCACCACCGCGATCTGCTGCTCGATAAAGGCGCAATCGACCGCGCATATGCCGTGCACGCCACGGGTGTCCTGAGCCGTCAGCGCCGTTACAGCGCTTGCGGCATATCCTTGTAGACAGGTCACTGTCTTGATATCGGCCTGGATTCCGGCCCCGCCTCCGGAGTCCGAGCCGGCGATGATCAGAACGCGTGCAGGCCTCATCCTTTCACTCACTGGACTCCCCCGGACCGGGCGGCGCGTACTGATGCCGGACGGCGTTGCGGTCGACTTTGCCGGCCCCGGTCAGAGGCAGGCGCTCGAGGAAAACGATCTGTTTGGGCACCTTGTAGCCTGCCAGATGTTCATTAAGATAAGCGCGCAACCCGTCAATGCTCGGCGGTTCACCGCTCGGAACGATTGCTGCCATGGGCACCTGCCCCCATCGGCTATCGGCAACACCGAAAACCGCCGCCTCGGCAATACCGGGGTAATTCGCGAGCACGCTCTCGATCTCTTCGGGCGAGACGTTTTCGCCTCCGCTGACGAATTGGTTGTCCACCCGTCCGACGATGTATGCATAGCCGGCGTCGTCCTCGCGCGCGAGATCGCCCGAGTCGACCCAGCCGCCCTCGAGCAGCGTGCGCTCGGTACGCTCGGGTTGGCCGAGATAACCGTCGAAGTTATGCGGGCTGCGCAGCAACAGCACGCCCACCTCACCGCGGCGTACCGGGCGATGGCTTTGCGGCTCCACGATGCGGTAGTCGCAGTGGAAAAAGGACGTGCCAATGCTTGCGTGGCGAGCGCGGGCGGCGTCCAGCGACACCGCTGCGGGACCGTGGAGGAAATTCGACGGTCCGGCTTCGGTCAGGCCATAGGCCTGCGCGACCGGGATGCCCCGCTCCCAGAATGGCCGCATGACTGCCTCCGAACAGGGTGCGCCCGCGGAAGTGATCCCTTGCAATGCGCTCAAATCGCTCGCCGCGAACCGCGGGTGCTCCGCCATGAGCTTGAGCATTGCCTCCACGGCACCGAAGTGATTGATGCGCTGCGCTTCGATGATCGCCAGGGCGCGGCCTGGGTCGAACCGCCGCATGAGCACCACCCGGCCACCTGCATGAAAAACCGGCGTCAACGTGTTCCACCCGCCGATATGATATAGCGGAAAGAGCAAAAGCTCGCGCCGCGCCGCCAGTCCCTCAGCGGCCGCCACGATCAGCTCGAAGGAATTCCAAAGCACCTGTCGGTGGGAGACGATACAGACTTTCGGCGTGGCCGTCGTGCCCCCCGTATGAATCAGCAAAAATGGATCTTCGAGCGCGAGTGGGATATTGACCTCCGTAGGCGGCGTGCCGAGCAGTTCCTGCTCGTATGCGGACTGCTCCCCCCCGTAGCACACGGAACGCACCAAACGCGCCGGCCGGGTCAAGGCGTCGCACAGCTCGCCGTAAGGCTCCTCATGGAACAGCACCTTCGGCTGAATGCGCTGGAGCAGTTCGTCGAGCTCGCGCTGACGCAGCCGAAAACTCAATGGCGCCAGCACGAGACCGAGCTTGCCGGCCGCCAGATACAGATCGAGCGCCTCGATACCGTTGCCGCCGATGAAAGCGATCCGGTCGCCCTTGACCAGGCCCAGGGCATCGCGTAGATAGGCTCCGACCCGATTGGCCCGCTCGTCGAGTTCGGCGAAGGTAAAGGACTTCCCCGTGTCAGCGTCCACCAAGGCGCTGCGCTGCGGGGTCAGGGCGCCGCGCCGCCCGGCCCAGTCACCCACCCAGTCCATCGGCAACCGATCGTAGTGATAGCGCTCTACCATGGGCTCAGCCCCCAAACGCAAACGAGCCGATGGCTCCCCGCCGCGGCGCGGCCACCTTGCGATGAACCTTAGGCCCGCTACCATAGCACCTCGGTCACGCGAACCGCCGGGACGCGGCGCGGAAATGCGCGTCGGCGGGACCGAAACGGCATCTGCCCGGGATTTACGCGCAAGCGGGCGACCACGCCGTCAGGACTTCAGCAACAGGTTATCAGCCTCACCGGCCAATTGCTCCGCGGAGGACAGAGCATGAACGATGCGTGCGAGCTGGTGGATATCGGAGTGAATCTGACCCATCGGCGTTTCCAACGGGATCGTGACCAAGTGCTCGACCGTGCGATCGCCGCCGGCGTCACCCGGATGATCCTGACGGGCGTCGACGCGGCGGAATCCCACGCGGCCCTGCAACTTGCCCGCCTTCACCCCGGGCGGCTGTGGACGACCGCCGGCGTGCACCCCCACCACGCGCGGGAATGGAGCGCGGAGACACCCTCAGAGATCCGGGAGTTGGCGCAGGATCCGCGCGTAGTCGCCGTCGGCGAGACCGGGTTGGACTTCAACCGTGATTTCTCACCGCGCCCGATACAGGAACGGGTGTTCGCGCAGCAACTCGAGCTCGCCATCGAGTTGCGCCGGCCGGTTTTTCTCCACCAGCGGGACGCCCAAGGGCGATTCCTCGCGATTCTCCGGGATTACCGCGATTCTCTCGCCGCCGCCGTGGTGCATTGTTTCACGGGCGGGCGCGAGGAGCTCTGGCCTTACCTCGATCTCGATCTGTACCTGGGCATCACGGGCTGGGTTTGCGATGAGCGCCGCGGTGACCCCCTGCGCTCCTGCGTCCGCGACATTCCCGACAACCGCTTGATGATCGAGACCGATGCCCCCTACCTTACGCCCAGGGATCTCGAAGCCAAGCCGAAGGACGGGCGTAATGAACCGGCCTTCCTGCCCCATATTTTAAAGCGTCTGGCGCAGCTGCGCGGCGCAAACGCGCTGCAATTGGCCGGCTCGACAACGACGGTGGCCCGCCAGTTCTTTGGTCTTGAAGCGGAGGAAGATGCGCCTTAAGCGAACGCCGCAGCCCGCACCGGCTCGCCGGGCAACAAGCGCAGCGCCTGCAGAATCACCTCGGCATCGGCTCCGCCGCGCGATCCCCGCACGCTGAGATGCGAGCGCCATGCCCGCGCGCCCGGCATGCCTTGGAACAACCCGAGAATCGGCCGGGCCAGACTTGCAAGCCGCACGCCGACGGCGAGCTGGCGCTCGATATAGGGCAGATAGGCGCGGATCAACTCATGGCGTGTGGGGGTGGCGCCCGAGGCGCCGAAAAGCCGGTTCTCGGCATGGGCGAGCAGATACGGGTTGTGATACGCCGCGCGTCCGATCATCACCCCGTCCACCACCCCGAGCTGCTCTTCGGCTTGCTCCAGTGTGCGCAGGCCACCATTGAGAATAAATTCGAGACTGGGAAAGTCCTGCTTGAGGCGGTGCACCCGCTCGTATCGCAACGGTGGCCGCTCGCGGTTCTCCTTGGGACTGAGCCCCTTCAGCCAAGCCTTTCGGGCATGCACGATAAACGTCCGACACCCGGCGTCACTCACACGCTCGATGAACTTTGCCAGCGTCGCGTAGTCATCCTGGCGGTCGATGCCGATACGTGTCTTGACCGTGACCGGAAGTGCCGAGGCTTGCCTCATGGCGGCTATCAGCTCGGCGACCAGCTCCGGCTCAGCCATCAGACAGGCGCCGAAACGCCCGGCTTGAACGCGGGAGCTCGGACAGCCTACATTGAGATTGACCTCGTCGTAACCAAGTGCCTCGGCCATGCGGGCGCAATAGGCAAGCTGGCGGGAGTCGCTGCCGCCGAACTGGACTGCCACGGGGTGCTCCTCCGCATTGTACGCAAGGAGGCGCTCACCGCGGCCATACCATACCGCCTGAGCTGGCACCATTTCCGTATAAAGCAGCGCATGAGGCGAGCACAGCCGCATAAAATATCGTGCATGGGAATCGGTGCAGCCCATCATGGGGGCAACCGAAAGCCGGCGGCTAGTGATTTCGCTCGCCATGACAGCGCGTCGACCTCCAAGGCTGCGCACCCGGTCCGCCGCGCACCCGCCCGATCCGGACCGCCGCCCGTGCGCGGCCAGGCCTTTGCAGTCGCTTGCATAGCGGCGGACAATGACCGGCATCAATCACAACAGCAACGCCATGCGGCGGCGTTCGGCGAGGAGCAGCATGCGAATCGGGGCCACTCGCGGGCGCGAGGCTGCAATGCCCCTCATCCCGGCCCCAGATGGCGCCATGTCGGCCATATAGTTTGCCAGACGAGCCCGACATGAAAGCAAAGATCCGCTGCCAGCGAGTGAGGAGGCGTTAGGATACATGACTGACCGTCAACTGTACCAAGACTTGATGGACGCGGTAACCAAAGCGACATACAACAATGATTGGAGCGAGGCGAATCGCGTCGGCGCGAAGTTTCGAGACCACGGCTTGGTCGCCGTTTTCCGCGCCGAGGATAAAACGGTTTACCTCTTGCTCGCCGACGAGGCGGACGAGCACCTGGAACCGGGGGATCGGATCCTCGGCGAGGATTCACCGACCTCACCAGAGGAGGAGTGATCCGCGAAACCACGGCAGGGCTTAACCGCCTATACGATCGCCGGAATGTGGCCAGCGCCGCAGCCGCGCTCGCCCCCAAGCGGTAGGCTAGCCGCCGAATTTCGTCCGCGCTCGATAGCCCACGCGAGAAGATCGGGAATTTGGATAAAGGAACAACAATCACAGTGGAGTTGCTCGAGACCAGCGGCTGCGGGCTGTGCGCTGAAGCCGAGGCACTCGTGCGCGCGGTGCTCCAGCGCCGTCAAATCGTGTTTCGCGCCGTTGAAATCCTCGATGATCCGCGACTCGAGCGCGACTATGCGACTCGGATACCCGTTTTGCAGCGAACCGATACGGGCGCCGAACTCGATTGGCCGTTTGACCAAGAAGCCGTATATCGCTTTCTACTTTAGGGGACAGGAATGGGGGCCAATGCCACATGGCGGCGAGCATTGACGCTTGCCGTTTTCCTCTTGCTGTCAGCCGCCGTGCGTGCTGACCCGCGAATCTGGGTGCTCGTCGATACCGATCGTGATCGCGCGGAGGTCCTTCGTGGCGAACGTCCCCTCGTTCGTTTCTCCAATATCTCCTGGGGACGCGGCGGCGTGGCCTCGATTCACACGGCGGGCGATGACACCACGCCTTTAGGTCGCTACCGAATTACGCGCATCAAACACCATAGCCGCTATCATGTTTTCATGGAACTCAACTACCCGACAATAAGGCACTTGGATCGAGCTTTTCGAGACGGTATCGTCGACACCGTTACCTATCAGAGCCTGCTCGATTATGCCCTTGCTCACGGACAACTTCCCCAGGCCACACCGCTTGGCGGACACATCGGCATACATGGGCTGGGTAGAGCCGACCCCGGCATGCACGCCAGATTTCATTGGACGCAAGGCTGTATCGCGCTCACGGACAGCCAGATCGACCGCCTATTGGAATACGTGCAAGTCGGGACACCTGTCGTCATTAGGTAACGCGGCATTATTTGAAGAATTTCATTCTATTAAACATAATGTTATGTGAATATGCCCAGCGCTGAAATGGTCCTATCCACAGAAAGGGCTTGAAACGCTGGCCACGTATGGCAATGATCTCATCCAGCGGCAACCGTATACTGCCGCGCTTCATAGCCTGGAAACGGATCTCGACAGAGCCGTGAGAGCAACGGCTGGTCAAAAAGAAACAAGGAGATTTCGCATGTCTCGGACGCTGAAGACAACCCTGAAGCTCTCCACCGCCGCACTGTCTGTGTTTTTTGTGGCGGGTTGCGCCGACGTACCCCAGGCCTCACAAGGTAGCGTCGATGGGATGAACGATCAGGTGATGCAGGCTACCGAAACGGCCAATAACGCCAAAGCGCAGGCCGAGGCGGCTATGGAAGCCGCAACCAAGGCGCAGGAAATGGCCCAGCAAGCGCAAGGTACGGCCAAATCGGCGCAATTCACCGCAGACCAAAACAGCCAGAAAATCGATCGCATGTTCAAAAAATCAATGTATAAGTAAACTCAAAACGCGCCCACAATCACCCGAAGCCCCGCTCAGCGGGGCCTTTCGGGGCGAGACTCGACGTTTCCGGTACTTCATGTCCGGCGCTCGCGGCCCGCGAAACCCGTCTTCACAAACGTCGAATTTCGGGCCCTCGGTGACCCGGCATCCCGCTTGTGACGCGCGAGCTGGCCAACGCCATACTGCAATCGAAGCAAAGCGGCGAAAAGGCCGTCATGAGCCGGGCAATCCCATGCCGCGCTTAGACCCACGCGCTGCGGTAGGCTATGATTGCGGCTTCTCAGGCAGCCAAATCTGGAACAAATCGAATGAATTTGGCCAACACACTCGCTCACTTCTGGCAACGCATCACCCTACGGTCGAGGGCGCGCAAAGCAAGTACCGACGCCCGCTCCGATAGTCGCTGGAAGGCACTCGGGGTCGTCGTGGTTCTGTTGCTGCTCGTCGGTTTCGGGCTCGCCGTCTATTGGAACCGCTCACCAGACCTATTCAATGTAATGAATGCCGCCGAGCAACGGGCCCCAGAGGGGGTAGACCCTGCCGAGGTGCACGGATTTGTCATGACCGCCACCCTGGCACACACCGTGGAAGTGCTGCTGGAAAAGCCCGGAGGTTATCTCAGCAACGATATTGCTCCGCCCTCGGTGCTGATGGACGACATGGCGAACTGGGAATCCGGCGTCGTGATTCAGGTGCGGGACTTCGCGCGCTCGCTGCGCAACGACATAGCCCGTTCACGTTCCCAATCCGCCGAGGACAAAGATCTTGCCGTCGCGGAACCGCAGTTCAGCTTCCCCACTGACAATTGGATGTTCCCCGCCACTGAAGCGGAATACCGCAAGGGGGTGAAAGCGCTGGATCGCTATCTAGCTCGGCTGGCGAAAGGAGAGGCGGAATTCTTTGCCCGCGCCGATAACCTCGCCGAGTGGCTGACTCTGGTAAACCGACGCCTCGGAAGCCTATCGCAACGTCTCAGTGCAAGTGTCGGAGAACACCAGCTCATCACCGGCCGGGGGGGAGC
>NZ_JBXWZQ010000219.1:0-15215 GCF_059432795.1 Nitrococcus sp.
AGACCAAACAAATCAGCCCCGACCGAAACCGAATCTCGGGTGATGATCAGCACGCCCATCCCGCGAGGCGAGGACAAATCAACTAATTTGCCACCGCACTCGAGCATCTTCGGCGAAGCGGCCGCCGACATGAGTTCGCCGGATAGTGCTCGCTAGCGGGTCGACCGATTTTGCCGCCGGATTTGGCGCCCGGCGCTTACTCGCCAGGCTGTTTATCAATGCCGCCGGCACCGGATGCAGAGGCCGGACCGTCCCAGTCCTCGGGAGGACGTGGTGGTCGGCCATTCAAGATATCCTCGATCTGCTGGCGGTCGAGCGTCTCGTATTTAATCAGCGCTTCCGCCATATTGGCCAACTTGTCATTGTTCTCTTCGAGGATCTTCTTGGCACGACGGTAGTTCTCGTCGATGATGCGCCTCACCTCTTCATCAATGGCATGGGCGGTCTCATCGGAGATCTGCTTGTGCTGGGTCACGGCATGCCCGAGAAACACCTCGCCCTCGTCCTCGCCGTAAGCAAGCGGCCCCATTCGATCGGACAGGCCCCATTTGGTAACCATATTGCGGGCTATTTCGGTGGCGTTCTGTATGTCGTTCTGCGCGCCCGTGGTAACCCGCTCCCGACCGAAGGTCATCTCCTCGGCGAGGCGGCCACCGAAAAGGCTCGCCAGCCGGCTGTTGAGGCGTTGCTTGGTATAACTGTAGCGATCCTCCTCGGGCAAGAACATCGTCACACCAAGCGCCCTACCGCGCGGGATGATCGTCACTTTATGAACCGGGTCATGCTCCGGGGAGAGCAAGCCAACCAGCGCGTGACCCGCCTCATGATACGCCGTCAAGCGCTTTTCATCCTCACTCATCACCATGGACTTGCGCTCGGCGCCCATCATGATCTTGTCCTTGGCGTCTTCAAAGTCCTGCTGATCGATCAGACGCTTGTTTCGGCGGGCGGCAAACAGAGCCGCCTCGTTCACCAAATTAGCCAGGTCGGCACCGGAAAATCCGGGCGTGCCGCGGGCAATGACCCGAATATCCACCTCCTCCATGAAGGGTACCTTGGCCATGTGAACCTTGAGAATCTGCTCGCGCCCACGGACATCCGGCAACGGCACCACCACCTGCCGGTCGAAACGTCCCGGCCGGAGCAATGCCGGATCGAGCACATCCGGACGGTTGGTCGCGGCTATGACGATGATACCTTCGCTTCCCTCGAAGCCGTCCATCTCCACCAGCATCTGATTCAGCGTCTGCTCGCGCTCGTCATGTCCACCGCCCAGACCGGCGCCCCGCTGACGCCCTACCGCGTCAAGCTCGTCGATGAAGATGATGCAAGGTGCATGTTTCTTCGCTTGGGCGAACATGTCGCGCACCCGGGCAGCACCGACGCCGACGAACATCTCGACGAAATCGGATCCCGAAATTGTGAAAAAAGGCACCCGCGCTTCACCAGCGATCGCTTTGGCGAGCAAGGTCTTACCTGTTCCGGGCGGACCGACCATCAGCACGCCCTTGGGGATTCGGCCACCAAGGCGCTGAAACTTCGCCGGGTCGCGCAGGAACTCGACCAACTCGACGACGTCCTGCTTAGCCTCCTCGACGCCAGCCACGTCGGCAAACGTGATCTTGATCTGTTCCTCGGACATCATACGGGCACGGCTTTTGCCGAAGGACATTGCCCCACGACCACCGCCGCCGCCTTGCATTTGCCGCATGAAATAGATCCACACGCCGATCAACAGCAAGAACGGGAACCATGAGATCAGGATCTGAAGCAGCATGCTTCGACCTTCAGGCTTCTCCGCTCGAATCTGCACCCCATGGTCCAGAAGCGTGCCGATCAGCGCCTCGTTGTCCGTCTCCGGGCTGTACGTATTGAAGGTCTCACCAGACGCGCTCTGGCCGCGGATGACCTGTCCCTTGATAGTCACCTGCGCCACCTTGCCCTGCTTCACCTCGTCCAGAAACTGAGAATAGGAAAGCTCAGGCGAGGTCATCGTCTGATCTTGGAAATTACTGAACACGGACATCAGCACAATGGCGATGACCACCCAAAGGATCAGATTCTTCGCCATGTCATTCAAGGCTAGACACCTCGATCGATTTGTCGCCGGCTACGCCGGGCGTGGGTGGAACCCTAACTAAACCTTACTACAGACAGTATGGCGGGCCAACACGTAGACTTCACGAGAACGTTCTCGCGACGCCCTGGGTTTGCGAATCACAACCTTTCGAAAACATTCGCGCAACTCTCGTATGAAATCTTCAAACCCCTCACCCTGAAACGCTTTCACCAGGAAACTGCCATCGCGGGCGAGAATTTGTCGTGCCAGATCCAACGCTGTCTCGGCTAATTGCATGGCACGGGGCTGATCAATTGCCGCTAAGCCTGAAATATTGGGCGCCATATCCGATAAAACAAGGTGCGCCGGGCGAGCGTGCAAATGACGGAGGAGTTCGTCGAGTGTGCTCTCGTCGCGGAAATCGCGCTGCATCACCTGCGCACCCGGCAAGAGTTCCATGGGCAATATATCCAATGCGATCAACCGCCCCCTCGGACCGAGGCGCTCGATGCAGTACTGGCTCCAGCTACCCGGGGCAGCACCCAGGTCAACCACGGTCATTCCTTGGGATATCAGCCGGTCACGCTGATCGATTTCAATGAGCTTGTACACGGCCCGCGAGCGGTAGCCATGGCGCTGGGCAGCGCGCACGCTGGCGTCAGCGGCATGCGCCTTCAACCACTTGCGGGTGCTGCGGCTACGGGCCATCGCCGTTCTCCTGCCCCCCTTCAGTGCATTCCAAGGCATCGGCCCTGAACGCACGCGCCACCCGATGCGTGCGAACCACGAGCCGGATCGCACCTCCGAGCCCGATCGCCGCCAAGAGCAACAACTCAAACCAGTGTGGGGCATCAAGGCGGGCGATGAGCAGCATCGCGGCCAAGGCGACGAGCGCCGTCACCGCGAGATCGAGCTTGACCGAGTCAAAAACCGCCAACCTCTCCCTATCAAAACGTTGGACAGGCGCTGGAGGGGATTTCTTCATACGAGGAGCCCTGCCTATCAACCTCCGGCGTGCGCGAGCCGCAAGAGGCCGCGCAGGCTTGGTGTGGCAGCGTCGTGCGATCGAGCCGAACGATACGCCCGTGCGTATCACGAAGTAGGCGTTTGAAACGGAGTATCCTTTATTACTCGTAACGCACTTCAACGATCTCGTAGCTGCGGCTTCCCGCCGGTGCTTGCACCTCCACGATCTCACCCTCCTCCTTGCCGATCAAAGCACGCGCGATCGGCGAGTGAATCGAAACCTTACCGTGCTTGATGTCCGCTTCGTCCTCACCGACGATCTGATAGGTCATCTCATCGCCGCTGCTCTCATCAGCGAGCACGACCGTCACACCGAAAACCACCTTGCCATCGGCCGCAAGACTTCGCACATCAATAATCTGGGCATTAGCAAGCTTTTCTTCCAACTCGGCGATTCGCCCCTCGAGCATGCTTTGCTGCTCGCGCGCCGCATGGTATTCGGCATTCTCCTTGAGATCCCCGTGTGCACGCGCCTCGGCGATCGCCTGGACAATCCTCGGCCTCTCCCTGCTCTTGAGCCGAGTCAGCTCCTCCTTGAGCATCTGTGCACCACGCACGGTCAGTGGTCTCCTGCTCATGCCGTCGCCTCCCGATAAAGCTCCTGGAGCGAGATCACTGCGCCCGAATCCAAATAATCCAACGCTTGGACGCTTGCCCGTGCACCGGCGATGGTGGTCGTGTAGCACACCTTACGCTGCAGCGCCTCGCGGCGAATGGAGAAAGAATCGGCAATGGCCTGCCTGCCCTCAGTCGTATTAATTATCAGATGGACGCTATCGTTTTTGATGGCATCTACGATATGCGGGCGCCCTTCGGTAACCTTGTTGATCAATTCGCACTCGATCCCTGCCGCGCGCAATGCCTGGCCCGTGCCTCCCGTGGCAAGCAGGCGGAATCCGCGGCGGGCGAGATCGCGCGCCACCGCGACCACGGGTAGCTTGTCAGCATCGCGAACGCTCACGAAAGCGCAGCCCCGGGCCGGCAGCTCCACGCCCGCCGCCAACTGGGATTTGGCGTAGGCTTCCCCAAACGAGCGACCGATACCCATCACTTCTCCCGTGGACTTCATCTCCGGTCCCAGGATTGGGTCCACCCCCGGAAATTTAACGAATGGGAACACGGCCTCTTTCACCGAATAGTAGGCTGGGACCACTTCCCGAGTACAGCCCTGCTCCGCTAGGCTGCGACCCGCCATGCAGCGGGCGGCGATCTTCGCCAAGGGCAGTCCGGTGGCCTTGGCCACGAACGGCACGGTTCGCGATGCTCTGGGATTGACCTCAAGGATATAAATCTTATTGTCCTTGACGGCAAATTGAGCGTTCATCAGACCGATCACACGCAGCTTGGTCGCGATCAGCCGCACCTGTTCGCGCAACTGCTCCCCAATCTCCGTCGATAGGGTGTAAGTCGGCAATGAGCAAGCCGAGTCGCCTGAGTGCACGCCCGCTTGTTCAATGTGTTCCATGATGCCGCCGATGAGCACGTCCTGGCCATCACACACGGCATCCACGTCCACCTCGACGGCATCGTCGAGAAAACGATCCAGCAGCACGGGGGATTCCGGGGAGACCTTGACCGCCTCGCGCATATACTGCAGCAAGTCCTCTTCCTCGTAGACGATCTCCATTGCCCGGCCACCGAGCACGTACGACGGACGCACCATGAGCGGATAACCGATCTGACGCGCCAGTGCCAGCGCCTGGTCGAGCGCAGAGGCCGACCGGTTCGGTGGCTGTTGGATACCGAGCTCATCGATGAGCTTCTGAAAACGCTCTCGGTCCTCGGCCAAATCGATGGATTCAGGCAGTGTGCCAATGATCGGCACTCCGTGGGCTTCCAATGCACGGGCGAGCTTCAGCGGTGTCTGACCGCCATATTGGACGATCACACCGGTAGGCTGCTCCTTCTCGACGATTTCAAGCACGTCCTCCAGGGTCAGCGGCTCGAAGTAAAGACGATCACACGTATCGTAATCGGTCGATACCGTCTCCGGATTGCAATTGACGATGATGCTTTCGTAGCCGTCCTCACGCATGGCCAAAGCGGCATGTACGCAGCAATAATCAAACTCGATACCCTGACCGATTCGGTTGGGCCCTCCGCCGAGCACGATGATCTTCTTGCGCTGTGTCGGATTGGCCTCGCATTCCTCTTCGTAGGTCGAATACAAATAGGCGGTGCTGCTCGCAAATTCCGCCGCGCAGGAATCCACCCGCTTATAGACCGGGCGGATGTCCAGCGCATGACGGCGGCGACGCACCTCAGCCGCCGTAAGGCCGAGCAGCTTAGCGAGACGACCATCTGAAAAGCCGCGTTGCTTTAGCGCAAACAAGCGGTCCCGGCTCAGAACTGCCTCGCCCTGCTCTCGCACGTCGTTCTCTATCTCGACAAGCTCTTGGATTTGCGCCAAAAACCAGGGATCGATGGCGGTAAGCTCATGGACCCGCTCCACTGAATAGCCAGCCCGCAACGCATCGCCTACCCAGAGGATTCGCTCCGGCCCGGCAACGCGCAGCTCGTTGATGATCCGCGGGTGGACATCCTCGAGCTCCCCACCGGCGCGCTCGTCCAAACCTTCCAGACCGTTTTCGAGCCCACGCAGAGCTTTTTGCAGGGATTCCTGGAACGTGCGCCCGATCGCCATGACCTCACCCACCGATTTCATCTGGGTGGTCAGCACCGGTTTCGCGTTCTGAAACTTCTCGAAAGTGAACCTGGGAATCTTGGTTACGACATAGTCAATCGTGGGCTCAAAGGATGCCGGGGTTGCACCACCAGTGATCTCGTTGCGCAACTCATCGAGCGTGTACCCCACGGCAAGCTTGGCCGCCACGCGGGCGATCGGGAAGCCGGTCGCCTTGGACGCCAGGGCCGAGGAGCGGGAAACCCGCGGATTCATCTCGATGACGACCATATGCCCGTCGGCTGGGTTGACCGCGAACTGCACGTTGGAGCCCCCGGTCTCGACGCCGATCTCGCGCAGCACCGCGATGGCGGCATTGCGCATGAGCTGGTATTCCTTATCGGTCAAAGTCTGCGCCGGCGCGACGGTGATCGAGTCCCCCGTGTGGATGCCCATCGGATCCAAGTTCTCGATCGAGCAGATGATGATGCAGTTGTCGTGATGGTCCCGCACCACTTCCAGCTCGTACTCCTTCCAGCCGAGCACCGACTCCTCCAGCAACACCTCGTCGGTGGGTGAGAGGTCCAGCCCACGCTCGACAATTTCGAGGAACTCCTCGCGATTGTAGGCAATGCCGCCGCCACTGCCACCGAGGGTGAACGAGGGACGAATAATGGTCGGAAAACCAATCTGTGCGTGAACCTGAAGCGCCTCCTCCCGGCTGTGCGCGATGTGCGCCCGGGGCGTAAAGAGGCCGATATTGCCCATCGCGGTTCGAAACGCCTCGCGATCCTCGGCTTTATCGATCGCCGATTTCCGCGCGCCGATCATCTCAACGCCATACTCCTCGAGCACACCATGCTTGGCGAGATCCAAGGCGCAATTCAGAGCCGTTTGTCCGCCCATCGTCGGCAACAGCGCATCCGGACGTTCTCGGGCTATGACATTGGCCACCGTTTGCCAATTGAGCGGCTCAATGTAGACGCGATCGGCGGTCTGCGGATCCGTCATGATCGTTGCCGGATTCGAATTGACCAGCACGACGCGGTAGCCTTCCTCGCGCAGAGCCTTGCAGGCTTGCGCGCCAGAATAGTCGAACTCGCAGGCCTGACCGATAACGATCGGGCCCGCACCGATGATGAGGATGCTTCCGATATCGGTGCGTTTTGGCATCGTCTAGCTCGTTGGTGCTTACTACGTCCGTCCCGTGACCGGAGCGCGTCTCGCGGAGGACGCGATCAGATCCACGAAGTACTGGAACAATGGCGAGAGATCATGCGGCCCTGGGCTGGCCTCCGGGTGCCCCTGAAAGCCGAATGCCGGGCGATCGGTCAACTGAATGCCTTGCAGTGACCCGTCGAACAGCGAGCGATGGGTCGTCTGCACGTTCGCGGGCAACGTCGGCGCATCCACAGCAAAGCCGTGATTCTGCGAGGAAATCAACACACGCCCGGTTGCCACCTCCAGCACCGGGTGGTTGGCCCCGTGATGACCGAATTTCATCTTCATTGTTCGGGCTCCGCAGGCTAGGGCCAGCAGTTGATGACCAAGACAAATGCCAAAGATCGGAATTCCAACGGCCAATAGCTCACGGATGGCATCGATGGCATAAGTGCAGGCCTGCGGATCCCCCGGCCCGTTGGAGAGAAAGACGCCGTCGGGATGCAGCGCCATTACTTCGTCGGCAGACGTCTTCGCCGGCACCACGGTGAGCCGGCATCCGTGATCGACCAGGCGGCGGAGGATGTTGCGCTTGATGCCGTAGTCATAGGCCACCACGTGCCAAGGCAGTTCGTCATCTCTACGCGGCGCAGGCTCGCGCTCGGCGCAGTCCAGCGACCAGCTGCCGAGTCGCCACTCGTAACGCTCCCGCGTCGTAACGACGGAGGCGAGATCCATTCCCTGCAACCCGGGAAAGGACCGTGCCGCCGCGACTGCGCTCTGCGCGTCTCCATCGCCGGTCATTATGCAGCCGTTGCAGGCACCCCGTTCACGTATATGGCGTGTGAGCCTGCGCGAGTCGACCCCGGCGATGGCTACCACATTGTTCCGTACGAGGTACTCCGGCAGGGTCTCGCGAGCACGCCAGTTGCTGACCCGCACCGGCAGGTCCCGGACCACGAGCCCGGCAAGCTTGACGCCGTCCGACTCGCTATCCAGCGGGTTGGCGCCGACATTGCCAATGTGCGGGCAGGTTAGCGTCACGAGCTGACGGGCATATGAAGGGTCGGTGCAGATTTCCTGATAACCGCTCATCGCGGTGTTAAAGCAGACCTCGCCGACGATTTGCCCTTCGATGCCGACGGCTCGACCGTGAAATACGGTGCCGTCGTCGAGTGCGATAACTGCGGGCCGGTCCAATACCCCTCCGATTGCTCGCAAAAACGGGAGGGATCGATGAGATACCCTCCCGCTGCACTTGATTCCAGGAGTTCGAATACCAATTACAGGTTAGTCGGCAATTGTACGTCGCCGCTCCTGCAGGTGTCCATCCTCCGAATTGTGGGGGTCGGAGCCGACTTGTCGCGTGCCAACCCGATGACTAGTATATCGTCTCTTGACGCTACCCGTTCGCCCGCCCCTGAATTCGCGGTGAATTTCAGAATCCATGAAAGCCCTTTACCTTAGCAGGCTGAACAAGATTTATCCTGGCGGCGTCCGTGCTTTGCGCGACGTTGACCTCGTGGTCGATGAGGGGGAGTTCTTCGGCCTGCTCGGGCCCAACGGCGCCGGCAAATCGACCATTATCGGCATTGTCAGCTCGCTCGTGCGCAAGACCCGCGGCCGTGTAGAGGTCTTCGGCCACCCTGTTGATCAAGAGCCGTGGCATGCCAAGTCGCTCCTGGGGCTGGTACCGCAAGAGTTCAATTTCAATAGCTTCGAGACCGTAGGTCAGATCGTTCTGAACCAGGCGGGATTCTACGGAATCAGTCGGGGCACCGCATATCAGCGCGCCGAGCGCTACCTCACGGAACTCGGTCTGTGGAACCGGCGCAACAGTGTATCGCGAACCCTCTCCGGTGGAATGAAGCGCCGGCTCATGATCGCCCGGGCGCTGATTCACCACCCGCGCTTGCTCATTCTGGATGAACCGACGGCCGGCGTCGATATCGAGGTTCGCCGCTCCATGTGGAGTTTTCTCCGCCGGATCAATGCAGAAGGCACCACCATCATCCTCAGCACACATTATCTGGAGGAGGCGGAATCACTTTGTCGCAACATCGCCATTATCGATCAGGGGCAAATCATCGAACATACCGATGTGCGATCTCTTCTGCGTAAGCTCACCGCGCAGAGCTTCCTTCTCGATATGGAGGGCAGCCTCGCCCACGTGCCGGACATTGAGGGCTTTCGGGTCATCCCGGTGGATGACTCCTGCCTGGAGGTGGAGGTACGCGCGGATCAGAATTTGAATGAGTTATTCGCGCGACTGGCGGAGCGCAACCTGCGGGTCGTGAGCATGAAGAACAAAACCAACCGACTGGAGGAACTCTTCGTACGCATGCTGAAACGCCCCTCCGAGCCGGATGGACATATCGCGCCAATAGAGAAGACCGCATGAGGGGTTCCGCCGTGCCCCCCGGATACGCGCGCCAGACTCTGATCGCACTGCGTACAATTGCCTGGAAAGAAACGCACCGTTATCTGCGCATCTGGCTACAGACGCTCTTACCGCCCGCCATCACGATGACGCTGTATTTCGTGATCTTCGGTAATCTCATAGGACCTCGCATCGGCCCTATGTCCGGACACAGCTATATAGAGTTCATCGTTCCGGGCGTCATAATGATGTCCGTTATCACCAACGCCTACATGAATGTAGTCTCTTCGTTCTTCGGGGCAAAGTTTCAACGTCATATCGAGGAGATCCTGGTCTCCCCGACCCCCAACTACACGATTCTCGTCGGATATCTTGCCGGCGGCGTGGGACGCGGCCTGTTGACTGGATTGATCGTCACTTCTATTTCGATGTTTTTTACGGATATTCAGATTCAGCACCCGTTCATCACGGTCAGCGTCGCATTCCTAACCGCCTTGTTATTCTCTCTCGGGGGATTCATCAACGGGATTTTTGCTCGCAAATTCGATGATATAGCGATTGTGCCGACATTCATACTGACACCCCTGACTTATCTCGGGGGTGTGTTCTATTCGATCGGGCTACTCCCTGAGGTCTGGCGCCAACTTTCCCTGGCCAACCCCATATTGTATATGGTGAATGCTTTCCGCTATGGCTTCCTCGGCGAATCCGACATCCCGATTCACAGTGCCTATTTGATCATAAGCGCTTTTATCGTTGCTTCGGTATGTATCAGCTTATATCTATTACACCGCGGCGTCGGATTGCGAACCTGACCGGGTCACGGGGCGGAATCGCTCGGGTACGTCCGACTGTGCAGGCGGAGCCGATCATCCGTTTGTCGCGCTGATCCGCGCGAGCGCCGCTTTATGACGATATGGTTTTCCGGCACTTGCGCATCCCAATCGGAGATCGAGCCGGGGATTCGTCTGAAAATCCAGACAGCCGGCGGCGGGTCAACAATTATCCTGATTGCAGCGACCAAGCCGACCTTATCCGACTCGGAGTTCCTCCAGCGAGCGACCACTCGCCTCCCATTCCTTAACCCAAACCGGCTTACGTCCACGCCCGGACCAGACCTTATTCGTATCCTCAGGATGGCGGAAGCGCACGTCCCCTTTGGCGCGCGCCGATTTCCCACCTTGGCCGGATATCAGCTCGTTCAAACTGAAGCCATAACGCTCCGCAACCGATTTCAGTTCCTGTTGTGCCTTCTTGGCATCCAGCTTACGCCGAGATGTGAGCTCCTTGTCGATATCCTTTTTCAGCCATTGAAGCTCTTCAAACGTATATTTAGAAAGATCCATGCTCTCTCCTGCACCTCGTCTCGCTCGATTCAAACGGCACATAACGTGTTTAATGACTTCGTGCTCGACCACACCATCCTGATACGAACCAAGCCACCTCAACCTCTGAGACCGGAAATACCTGCAATTCTAAACCGGAACGAAGTTGAAGACATTGAATTTGAAATTCAAGAACCAATGTAACGACTTTAACAAAAATTTTCCATGTGAAACCAGCGCCCCTCGCGCGCAATGCAGGTGAGCGGAGCTGTGCTCTCGCTCTATCTGGCAAACAAACAAAACTGTCTTGTATGTTTCCAACGGCGTTATAGGTGGCAATCCTTGCTCTCCTATACAGTTATAAACGCACGAACGACAATAATCTCGATAGCAAAAAGCCTTCGCCTTTCTTGAGCCATAGTGGAACAGGCTCCGGGCTATATCGCGAGCTCATGGCAAGCCGCCGTAAACGACGGTACGTAAGGCGATTTGAGCAGGCACGAGCGAGGGTTTCGCAGCAAACGCGCAGCGAGCCGCGGTTAGCAGATCGGCTCCAGCACTTCTCCAATAGGCACTCGCTTGCGCGGCCAGCGGCAGCAAGCGATCAACCGAAGACCTTGTCGGCGTTGCCGCGTAACGGGCTAGCGATATACCCGGCGGCCTGAAAAAGCATGGGACAACGTCCCGCTGTCGACGTATTCCAGCTCCCCGCCCACCGGCACACCGTAGGCGATTCGGCTGACATAAATCGCGCTGTTTCGCGCCATCTCAGCGATGAACTGAGCGGTCGCCTCTCCTTCCACGGTCGAATTGGTGGCAAGAACGATTTCACGAATTTCACCCGCGCGAAACCGTTCCTCCAAGCTGTCCAGTCCGAGCTCCGCCGGCCCAATGCCATCCAGTGGCGACAATCGACCTTTGAGCACGAAATAGAGCCCCCTGTAGTCCGTGGCCTGATCCAAAGCATAGACATCGGCCGGATTTTCCACGATGCAAAGCGCGCTGCGGTCGCGCCTGCTGCTGCTGCAGATCGCGCACGTCGCTTGCTCGGTAAGTATGCGACAGCTTCGGCATTCTCCCACCTTGGCCACCGCTTCGGCGAGAACACGGGCAAGGCGCGCCCCAGCCTCACGGTTACGCTGCAGAACATGAAAAGCCATGCGCTGGGCCGATTTCGGCCCGACACCTGGCAGGCAACGCAGCGCTTCGACCAATTCGCTGACTAGTGGCGAGAAATCGCTCATCGCTTCAAAACGGCAGCTTCATTCCTGGGGGCAGCCCCATTCCCTGGGCCAAACCGGACATCTTCTCCTGGGTGACCTTTTCCAGCTTTTGAACGGCGTCATTAAAGGCCGCGGCCACCAAATCCTCGACCATCTCCCGATCATCGTAGACGCTCTCGTCGATATTGACGCGCCGGACTTCGTGGCGTCCCGTCATTACTACATTGACCAGTCCACCCCCCGCCTGCCCGTTGACCTCGAGGTTGGCGATCTCTTCCTGCGCTCGCTGGAGATTTTCCTGCATTTTTTGCGCTTGCTTCATCAGGTTTCCCATGCCACCGCCCTTTGTGTTCATGCCATCCTCTCCTGCCGATTCGGCCGTTTGAAAAAATCTCCCGCACCGGTTTCAGTCCTCACGGGGCTGGATAGAGTCGGGAATCACCCGCGCATCAAACGCTTCCCGGAAGGCCGCGACGTTGGGGTCGTTGTCGATGGCCGCTTCCGCCGCCTTCTGGCGTTCCTGAAGCTCACCGCGTTCCCGATCGCTGACTGTCTCCCCCTCGACCCGAGCCACTTCGATCCGCACGCGCAGGCGCTCGCCGAGTTGCTCCGATAACGTCCGGCACAGACGAGTCTCTATGCTGGAATTGAGCAGATGCGCGTGGCTCGGATCGATGCGCAACTGGACCAGCTCGCCCTCCCGTCCAAGCCACAGACAATGACTGGCCAGTGCTCGAACCATACCACCGCCCGAGAGTGATCGGACCACCGCGTGCCAATCCGCGGGCGTGCGCAGCGATCGCGGCGGCTCGGCGGCAATTCGCTCCTCGAGATCGCTCGGCGCCTGTGTCGTATTCTCGTTTCCGCGCTCCTCGCCTGGCGCGCGACTCGAGGCACCCGGCGCCGCGCGGGTATGCCGAGTATTCGGCGACGAAGGCGATGATTGTGCTGCTTGCGTCGCCGGTGAGTTCGGCAATACCGCCGCGGGTCGAAACGCGAGCATGCGCAAAAGCAGCATCTCGAATCCCGTGCGCGGATCGGGCGCGAGCGGTAAATCCCGACGCCCGGTGAGCCCGATCTGATAGAACAGCTGCACGTCCTCCGGCGTCAGCCTGTGCGCCAGATCCCGCAAGCGATCGTGGCCAGGCAAATCCTCGGGTGCTGCCTCAGCGACGCTCTGAACCAAGGCGAGACGGTGCAGAAGCAGCAGCAGCTCGGCCGTAGCGGCACCGAAATCCGGCGTGCGCTCCGCCATGCGCGCCACCACCGAGAGCAATGCTCGGCCGTCCTCGAGCGCTAGGGCTTCCAGGATCTCGAGCAGGAGATCCTGCTCGACACTGCCGAGCATCTCGCGAACGTCCTCGTCGCCCACCGTATTGGCGCCATAAGCAATGGCCTGATCCAGCAGGCTAAGCGCATCCCGCACACTGCCATCGGCCGCATAGCCCAACCGCCGCAGCGCCCCAGGTTCCGCGCTGATACCCTCCCGGGTCACAATCTCGGAGAGAAAATCCACGATCCGGCTCACCGACAACCGCTTGAGATTGAACTGCAGGCACCGCGATAGGATCGTGGCGGGCAGTTTCTGCGGATCCGTGGTGGCGAGCAGAAATTTTACGTGCGGCGGCGGCTCTTCCAATGTCTTCAATAAGGCATTGAAACTGTGCTGGGAGAGCATATGAACTTCATCGATGAGGTAGATCTTGAAGCGGCTCCGTGCGGGCGCGTACTGGACATTGTCCAGCAACTCGCGCGTGTCCTCGACCCGGGTGCGTGAGGCCGCGTCCACTTCGATCAAATCGACGAACCGCCCCTGATCGATCTCCCGGCAGGCGGTGCATTCGCCGCAAGGCGCGGCCGTAATGCCCTCCCGCTCGCAGTTGAGACACTTGGCCAGAATACGGGCGATCGTCGTCTTGCCGACGCCCCGAGTGCCCGCGAAGAGGTAGGCATGATGTAAACGCCCGCTTGTTAGGCCATTACTCAGCGCACGAAGCACGTGCTCCTGGCCCGCGACCTCGGAGAAAGTGCGGGGCCGCCATTTGCGGGCGAGAACCTGGTAGCTCATCAGAAGTCCATGATCCACCACGTTCGCGGTATTGTATCATCGCCGCCGTGGAAGGCCGTATCAGGCTGAAAGTAGAATTGGAGGTAGCGGCGCCAGCCACATCCCGGCACCCGAATCCGCTGCTACCGCTGCTCCCTTCCGGGCCTGACGGGGTTTACAGCATATCGTCGCGGGGGGACCGACGCCACCACCACTGTGTGCGCTCGCGCAGGCGACCGGCAATGTAACAGGAACCGCAACGCCTGACAATTCACCGCCCTGGATCCCAACGCAACATCGCCGGGCGAGAACGACGAGCCCGTGCGCGGCTGCATTTTCTCAATTGGGGAGTTCGTGCAGAAGAGGCGGAACGGCTCGCAAGATTCTCGCGAGGTCGGGCATTACGCAGCCATCATCCAAGCAGCCAAAACCCGAACAAACCGGCCACAATCACAACGCTGGCCATGAACCAGTCGTTGGACAAAAGCGCATTCTCCGATAAATCAGGCGGGCGCCGAAGGTTCAATCGCTGAAAATCACACTGGTACTCTGCCACGCCTTTCGCAGCGATATAGGCATTCCGCAGCTCGATGAACCGCCGCGTGCAGCACGCTCGTTCCTCGGGCGTCCGCGCTTTATCGGGGTGAAATTGCTGGGCATGGGCGCGATAAGCGGCCTTAATCTTGCCAAGATCCCGCGTCGGCGGGATACGCAATATCTGCCATGGATCGTTCATGCCCAAACCATCACCCCCGTTCCGCCACCAGCATGGCCTGTTTACATAGGGGACTCGTTTATACGCTCCAAGTTCTCTATTTGCTGAGCTTTCGCTCGGCCGTCGAGGCCGGTACCGCGCATGCAACCGACGCAATGAAGCACAGCCGGTCGCACGTCCATGAGCGTGGCTCCGGCGGCTTATTCGTTTGCCGGTTGCTGATGCTTCAGATAATTTCGATACTCTTCCCAGAGCTGCCCCGGCTTGTATTGGCCGAGCAATTCTCGAAGCCACGGCGCAAACGCCGTCTGCTCTTTTTCCTCCTGGTCCCATTCCCGCCAGGCCTGCAACACCATCGGCCCATAGGGGTTACTCTCCAGAAACGTTTCGCCCTCCTCGGCAGCCGGATCGGCCTCGAGATCCCAGCCCTGCCAGGCTTTGGTGAGCAGCTCGAAGAGCGAATCGTCGGCCGGCAGCGCCTTGAGCGCCTCGATCACCTCCCTTAGCTCCTTGGCGAGCTTTTGAACATCCGACGCCTCCAGCTCCGGATCGCCGTTGGCGTTCACGCCTTCGAGCTCGGCCTGTTCAGCCTCCAGCGTGAAGAGCACGGCGTCCTTCACAGTGTGGTCTTCGGAGGGAGCCTCACCCATCATCGC
>NZ_JBXWZQ010000220.1:0-12829 GCF_059432795.1 Nitrococcus sp.
GTGATGGGCAGGCGGCTGGCGTACTGCACGTAGACTTCCAGATGATCCTGTAGATTCTGCCCGACGCCGGGCAGGTCATGCCGTACCTCGATGCCTTGCGCTCGCAATGCTTCCGCCGGCCCCAGACCCGAGAGCATGAGAAGCTGCGGCGAGTTGATGGCACCGGCGCAGAGCAGCACCTCGCGCGTGGCGAGCACCGTACGAACGTCGCCCTTGTATGCGATCTCCACGCCGCTCGCGCGGTTACCGGCAAATACCAGTCGCAGCACGTAGGTCGACACTTCGATCGTAAGATTGCGTCGGTGCATGATGGGGCGTAGATAAGCGTTCGCGGTAGACGCGCGCACGCCGTCGCGCACCGTCATGAACATCGGGCCGAACCCCTCCTGCTGGTAGCCGTTCATGTCCGGCGTGCGGGGATAGCCCGCGGCCGCGGCCGCTTCGATGAAGGCGCCGTAAAGCGGGTTTTTCATCGCACCGGTGGTAACCCGCAGCGGACCGCCGCTGCCGTGATAGTCTCCGGCTCCCTGATCGAAGTCCTCGGCCTTTTTGAAGTAGGGCAGAACGTGGCGGTAGCGCCACTCCGGTAGGCGGAATTCCTCGGCCCAGCCTTCGAAGTCGAGTGCATTGCCGCGCACGTAAGCCATGCCGTTGATGGACGAGGAGCCGCCCAGCACCCGGCCGCGCGGGCAATACATGGCGCGATCATCCATGAACGGATCCGGCTCGGTATGGTAGTACCAGTTATATCGGTCGTTGGCGAGCGGACGGGCGAGTGCCGCCGGCATGTGCAGCAGCGGATCCCAATCCATGGGGCCGGCCTCGAGCAGGAGCACGCAGACGTCGGGATCCTCGCTCAGCCGATTGGCCAAGACGGCTCCGGCGGAGCCGGCGCCAATGATCACGTAATCGTACGCGGTCTTTTCTACCATAGTCCGGAGTCTGTGCGTTCGTGGTGTCGCGCCGCTCGGCAGCGCCCGGGCCCGCAGTGGCGCTAATCGAGGCACATGCCGCGGCTATGCGGATTTTTCAGGCGCGGGCGGTCGCGATCTCGCGCCCGAGAGTCGCACGCGCGCACGCCTCGTGCGGAATTTTTTCCAGCGCATCGACCGCGTTCAGCCGGGATTCGAGTCCGCAGCGGTTTGCCAGCTGAACGCTGAGCCCGGGGCGGGCATTGAGTTCCAACACCAGCGGACCATAATCCTGATCGAGCACCAGGTCGACCCCCAGGTAACCGAGCTCACAGAGTGTCTGACAGTGCGCGGCGAGCTCCAGCAGCCGATCCCAGTCCGGAACCTGCAGCCCGATCACCGGGTTCAAGGTGTCCGGGTGAACGCTGACCGGACGGTTGCGCCAAATCGCCGCCGTGGTCCGTCCGTTAGCGATATCGACGCCCACGCCGACGCCGCCAAGGTGCAGATTTGCCTTGCCGTCCGAGGCGTGCGTGGGCAAGCGCATCATTGCCATGACCGGGACGCCGCGGTAAACGACGGTGCGGATATCGGGTACGCCTCTATGACTGACCCCGTCGAAGCGGGCGTCGAAGCGTACCCGCTGCTCCACCATCACGCGGTCGGGCAGCCCGCCAAGGCTGTGCATTCCGGAGAGAATGTTCGAGACATGATAGCTTAGCTCGTCACGGCTGAGCGGCATGCCACTGGAGCGCCGCCAATGCTCGCCCAACCGAGCGACCACCACCAGGATGCCGTTGCCGCCGCTGCCCTTGGTCGGCTTGATCACGAAGTCCTCGCGGCCCTCCAGCATGGTTTCGAGGGCATCGAGTTGCCGCACGCTGGTGATTACGCCGAGCAGCTTGGGCACGGCGATCCCCGCGGCCTCGGCGAGGCGTTTGGTGAGCAGCTTGTCATCCACCAGTGGATAACGCCGCCGCGGATTGTACTGAAGAATATAGTGCGCGTTGCGCTGATTCATACCGACAATACCAAGCTCGCGCAGGCGGCGGAAAGGATTCATCATGGTTTTTCCCAATCCCGCAGCGCCGTGCGGAAGCGCCACAGCTCGGTGAGGCGATAGCCGGTGTAGCGCCCGAGCAGCAACGCCATGGCCAGTACCACCAGCAGCAGTTCCGGGAATACGAAGGCCAAGTGGGCGAGCAGCGGCTGGTTCATCGCAAGGTAGGCCAGCACGGCCACCGCGAGGCTGCCGATCCCCTGTTGGAAGGCGTCGCGCGCTCCAGCCTCCTCCCAAACGACCGACATCCGCTCCACGGTCATCGCCAGGATCACCATCGGGAAGAGCGCGACCGAAAGGGCGCGATCGAAACCGAGCTTGTGGCTGAGCACGCTGATCATCGCCATGATCAGAACCACGACCACCAGCACCGCCGCCAGCCGCGGGACCAGCAGCAGGCGCAGGCGCTCCAGATAGAAACGCACCAGCAAGCCGAGTGCCACCACCGCGCAGAACAGCACGATTCCCAGGGCTAACTGCGTCTCGCGAAAGGCCATGGCGATCAGCACCGGCATGAACGTGCCGAACGTCTGCACCCCGACGATGTTGCGCATCAGCACAACGATCAGCGCGCCGACGGGCACCAGCAATAGGATGCGATAGACGCTCTGGGTCTGCACCGGGAGGCTGAACAGCGAGAGCGAGACGAGCAGCGAGCCCAGATCCGCCGCGCGTTGGGTGGCCACGGTGAGCACGTCCCGCTGCGTCCGGGTGGCCGCGAAGCCCCAGCCGATCACCTCGGCGCCATCCGCATTCACCGTCGGACGCTTGCCCGTCTCCCAGAGCAGCCGCGTGGGAGGGAGCCCGGTCGCGCCGGTCACCGGGTCAATAGTGATCCAGCGCCGCTCGTTGTGCACCTGCAGCCAAGGTGCCAGATTCTGGGCACGCATGCCTCTGGACAGCTCCAGGGTCCATGCCACACGCGCCGGGATACGCGCCCCGGCAAGAATTTCGATCAGGTTGCGGACGTGGCCCTCGGGGGTGGTGACGCCGTCCCGCAGCAGTCGCACGCGATCGTCACCGCCCGGTTCGTTGTAGCGAATGACGAGCCGTCGCGCGAAGGATTCAATGTCCGCCGAGGCCGCGCGCACGCTGTCGAGCAGCCCGCGAACGGCGGCCCCCTGCAGCTCCCCGTAATCGGGCACTGCCGGATAGCCTGGGACCGGCGAGAGTTGCTGCGCGAGGTTGGAATTTCCTTTGCTCAGTTGCAGCCGGTAATAGAGGATTTGCTCGCCGCGTGCCCGGCGCGCGGTCCAGATGGCGCGGCGATTCTCCTCGTCGCCGTCGGCGATGGCGGTGAACGCGGTCGCGATAAACTCCTCCTGCAGCCGCGTGAAGCCGGTATTGCTGCCGGGCAGCGGCATGTCCACGCGCACCGGGCCGCCGTGGGCTTTGAGCCGCACCCGCATGTCCACCGTCCACACTTGCGCGGTGGCATCGGGCGTCAGGGGCAGCCCCAACATCTCGGCCTTGTAGGCGGCGATCCCGAGACCGGCCAGGATCAGCGACAGCGCCAGCAGGCGGACGTGCAAGTCCCTCACTGTAGATTACTGGCCGCGGGTCCCGCGTCCGTCTCCATCTCGTCGAGTGAGGCATACTCGCACTGGCGCTGGGCGAGGAAGTTCTCGCGTGGATCGACGAGCGTCACATCGCCGAGAAAGCGCCGCCCGAGGAGCACCGGGTAGTTGAAGTTGCTTCGGTCCGTGAGCGAAAACCTCGCCTCCTGCACGTGTCCGTTGATGCAAAACGCCATCTCCACGACGTAGCGCGGCTGGAGGTGGGCGTTTTTGCGCTTGATCAGCACCGTGGCCTTCACTGGTCGCTCGTAGACAAGCGTGGGCGGCTTACCGGCGTAATCTTCCTTGTGCGCGTCCAGCGGCACCTTGAAACGCACCCATTTGCGGCCGCCGCGCTGGAACTCCACGACGTCCACGGCATGCAGCGACGAGGTCTTCGCCCCGGTATCGAGGCGCGCCTTGACGCGCAGCTTCTGCGGTTCGATAACGACCCATTCGATCCAGCCGAGCAGCGAGCGTGCCTGCGGCGCGTCGGCTGCCTTCACTGGAGCGAGACAAACGAGCACAACGAGCATCAGGGTTCCGATCGACACTATACGAGTCATGACGGTTGTCGCCATTGAAAGTAAGGGTAAAAAACAATGCGGCGCAGTCTACCGCGAACTCCTCTTCCAAATCTTCCCGAAATTCTCTCGCCGACCCGCCGACAAGCGTTCCGCCGCCGTGGGCCGGGCGCTCAACGATAGCCCTGCGCCTGGAGCGAAAACAAATGGGCGTAGTGGCCGTCCAGCGCCATCAGCTGCTCATGGCCGCCGCGCTCGATGATACGCCCTTCCTGCATGACGATGATTTGATCGGCCATGCGCACCGTTGAGAAACGGTGTGAGATGAGGATGGCGATGCGATCGCCGGAGAGGCGGCGGAAGTGTTCGAAAATGGCCGCCTCGGCTTCGGCGTCCATGGCGGCGGTGGGTTCGTCGAGCACCAGGATGTCAGCGCGCGAGCGCATGAAAGCGCGCGACAGAGCGATCTTCTGCCATTGCCCGCCGGATAGCTCGCGACCCTCGTCGAACCATTTGCCGAGCTGGGCATTGAATCCGCCCGGCAGGGTCTCGATGAATGAACTCGCCATGCCCTTGTCGGCCGCCTCGCGCCAGCGCGCCTCATCGTCGAAATAGCGCACGTCCCCGGCGCCGACGTTCTCGCCGACGCGCAACTGATAGCGGGTAAAGTCTTGGAAGATGACGCCGATGCGCTCGCGCAGCGCGAGCTCGTCCCATTCGCGCAGATCGCGCCCGTCGAGCAGGATGCGGCCCCGTTGTGGCGCATACAATCGCGTTAGCAGCTTGATCAGGGTGGTCTTGCCCGAGCCGTTGCGGCCGACCAGGGCCTGGGATTGGCCGGGGCGGATATGCAGATTCACTGCGTGCAGCGCCGGGTTTTGCGCGCCGAGATAGGTAAAGCCGACTTCCTCGAAACGGATACCGTCGGCGGGGTCGGGACCATGCCGGGCGCGCCCGGGCGACCTCGGCACGGGCGTTTCGAGGTATTCGTAGAGCGTGGACAAATAGAGATTGTCCTCGTACATGCCGCCGACTGCCGCGAGAATCGCTGAGACGGCCGCCTGGCCTTGCCGGAAAAGCATCAGGTACATGGTCATCTGGCCCAGCGTGATGCGCCCGGCGACGGTGCTCGCGGCCACCCACGCATACGCGGCGTACAAGGTGGCCGTGCCGATCAAACCGAGGCCGAAACCCCAGCTGTCGCGGCGCACGGTGAGGTCGCGGTCGGCACGGTAGAGGGTGTCGAAAATGGTGCGGTAACGCTGCAGCAGCAGCGGACCCAGGCCGTAAAGTTTGACCTCCTTGGCGTGATCCTCACGTGCCAGCACAGTCTCCAGATACATTTGCATGCGCGTTTGCGGCGAGCGCCAGCGGAACAGCCGGAACGCATCGCCGGAGAACTTGGTCTCGGCGAGAAAGGCGGGCAATCCGGCCAGCAACAGCAGCAGCACCGCCCACGGCGAGAAGCGCATCAGCAGCGCAGCGTAGCTAATCAGCGAGACCGTGTTCTGCACCAGCCCGAAGGTGCGCGTGACCAGCGACAGCGGCCGGCTGGAGGCTTCGCGGCGCGCGCGGGTGAGCTTGTCGTAGAATTGCGAATTCTCGAAGTGCGCCAGTTCGAGCGTGAGTGCTTTTTCCAGAATCATCACGTTAACCCGCTGGCCGAGCTGGGCTCGCAGCAACGATTGGCTCAGCGAGAGCCCGCGTTGGGCACCGGCGAGCGCTGCGACCAGTACGCCCTCGAGCGCGACCCAGCCGAATACCCCCGTGAGCGGCGCGCCGCCGCCGGATGCCTCGGCGGCGCGGGCAGTGACCACCGCATCGACGATCTGCGCGCCGAGCAACGCGATGCCTGCCGGCAGCAGCCCTGCGGCGAGGGTGAGCAGGGCGAGCGCTACGCTCAGCGCGCGGTTGGTGCTCCAAACCAGCTCCAGGGCGTGTGCGCTGTAACGGTACACGCCGAGGAAGCTTCGCAAGCTCAGACGCTCGCGCATCACTACGCCGACGCTCATGTCACGGGTGCCCCGCTGGCGGCCTTGACGGGCGAGGGTGCAACCGCCTGGGGCACCAGGCGAGGCAATACTATAATCAGGCAGCAACGCAGCGGAGGTGGATCGTGAGCGATTGGGTTGCCGTAGCGCAAGAGGGCGAGATCCCGGTGGGCGAGTGCAAGGCGATATGGCTCGACAATGACCCCGTAGCGCTCTTCCACCTGGAAGATGGGTACTACGCGCTTTACGATTGCTGTACGCATGAAGAGTATGAACTCTCCGAAGGGTCCGTGGAAGGTGACGAGGTGGAGTGCTGCATGCACGGCGCGCGCTTTTCCATCAAGACCGGCGAAGCGCTCGCCGCGCCCGCCTATGAGCCGGTGCACGTCTTTCCCGTGCGGGTCGTGAACGGCACCGTCGAGTTGCGCAACGACCTCGATGATTGAACTTCGGTGCCGCCTCGCGTGCGCGCAGTGTCAAAACGGACCACTGAGACGCGCCCTCGCCCGCAGCCGAAATTCGCGGCGCGCCGGACTTTTCGGCTTTCCGGTCATTACGCTGCTGCGAATTTGACGTTCACATGGAAACGTCGGCAATGCCGAAAAAAGTGGTCGGACACAGTAGACGGACTCGGGTCTAAACCATCTCGATTCGGGTAGAGCCGTGATAGCAAGTGGATATCATTCACTCCGTATGATCCTTTGCTGACGGTGAAACATGAATGACGTCACTGATGCGCTGGAGCTACGCGCTCGTGTGGCGGCGGTTCTTGATCTTCCCGTTGAAGCCGTCAGCGAGGACGGCAACCCACCGAAATGGGGATCGATTCGATTGCCATAAGGCGACTGGCCACTGAATGGTCCCGCCAAGGCTATGGAATCACATTCGCCGAGATGGCTCGGCGGTGCCGGCCCGGCGAGCAGCGCCGGTGCGGCCTTGACGCCTTGAAGCGCTTGCCCCTCCCGGCGGTTGCGGCTGTTCGCATGCCTCGGCGCGGCGAATCTATCCGATGCCTTTCGGCGGACGCTGGCGGGATATATCCCGTCGAGCGAGGCCAAACGTCTAGTGTTCAATATTGACTGAATGTTCTGAATCCTTTAAATAACGCTCATGTCAGAGGATCCAGAACAAGCCGTCGAGGAGTTCGTCGAGCGTCTCGGGCTGGTGGCGCAGGCCGACGGTCTACCGCGTATCGCGGGGCGCATCATGGGGCTTTTGGTGATTTACGGAGGGCCGTTCAGCTTTGCCGAATTGGCGGAGCGGCTCAAGGTGAGCCGTGGAAGCATCAGCACGAACAGCCGTCTGCTGGAGAACCTCGGCGTGATTGAGCGCATTGCTCGCCCCGGTGAGCGGCAGGATTATTTTCAGATTCGCCCGGAACCCTATGTGGAGTTGTTGCGGGGTTCGCTGGGCCGACTCTACAAGGCCCGGGAAGTCGTTGCCGCGGCGCAGCGCAAGCTGCCCGAGAGCTGGCGTGACGCGCAGGGCCGGCTCGGCGATCTCGGCGCCTTCTACAGCGGATTGATAGAGCGCACCGAGGTTATGATCGGGGCCGGAAAGGAGTCGGGGAAAACGCCATGAACCGCTGGCATCGCCGATGCCATCGCTGCGAGACGGAAGGTATCGAATGCAAAAGTCCCACCTCATCGCCGTAACGCTGGCGCTTGCCGTCACCGGATGGATGGCGGTGGGGTACTTTGTAAGCGACTCCAACGGCAAAGTCCCAAGCGGCGATTCCTCCACCGCTGGGGAGCGCCAGCGCATGCTGGTCGAGGTCCGTACCCAGCAGGCCAAGCGCGTGGCGCGCCATATCGTGGCGCAGGGTCAGGTCGAGCCGAACCGGACTGTGACCGTTCGCGCGGAAGCCGCCGGCCGGATTGCCGAGGTCATCGCGCAGGAAGGCCGGGCGATCGAGGCAAACGATACCATCGTGCGGATCGAGAAGAACGACCGCGCGGCTCGTCTCAAGGAGGCCGAGGCGCGGCTGCGTGAGCAGCGGCGGGCCTATGAGGGCGCCAAGCGGCTCGGGCAAAGGGGCTATCAGGCGCAGCGGCAGATCGATGAGATTTTCTCGGCGCTGCAGGCCGCTCGCGCCGAGTTGGCTGCAATCCGCCTCGAGATCCGCAATACTCGGATTCGCGCGCCTTTCCGCGGCATCCTGGAGACCCGTCGAGTCGAGGTCGGGGATTACGTCGACGTCAACGGCGAGATCGTCACGGTCGTGGACAACGACCCGCTGACGGTGACGGTGCAAATCGCGCAGCAGGACATCGACCGCATCGCCCGCGGGGACCGTGCCGAGGTGGCCTTCGCGACCGGGCAGCACGGGGAAGGAGTGGTGCGCTACATCGCGCCACGCGCCGAGGAAGCCACCCGCACGTTTCGCGTGGAAATCGAAGTGCCCAATGCGGATAGCCATATCCGATCCGGCATCAGTGCCGAGGCGCGGATACCGACGGGAGAGGTCGCGGCGCATTTCCTCTCACCGGCGGTGCTGACGCTCAACGACGCGGGGGTGGTCGGCATCAAGACGGTGAACGAGGCCGATGTCGTGGAGTTCCATCCCATCAGCATCGTCTTTGCCGAGGCGCGCGGGGTGTGGGTGAGTGGCCTGCCCGAGGCGGCGCGGATCATCACGGTCGGTCAGGGTTTTGTCCGCAACGGCGAGGCGGTGCGGGTGGCGCCCGCAAGCGCCGCCCTGCCCAAGCTCGAGCCGGGGCAAGATGCCGCTGAAGCCACGCGGCCGCCGCGGGACATGATCGCGGGGCGGTGATGAATGCCATCATCGACGCCGTTTTCAGCCGCGCACGCACGGTCGCGCTTGCCTTTGTCATGATCCTTCTGATGGGCATCGTGGCCTATCTCGGCATACCCAAGGAATCCGAGCCGGATGTCCCGATCCCGACCATCTATGTCTCCATGACCCATGAGGGTATATCGCCCGGAGACGCCGAGCGGCTGCTGGTCGGGCCCATGGAGAAAGAGCTGCAGTCCATTGAAGGCCTGCAGGAGATGCGCTCGCTGGCCGCCGAGGGCTATGCCGCGGTGACCCTGGAGTTCGATGCGGGCTTCGATGCCGATCGGGCCCTGCAGGACGTGCGCGAGCGAGTCGATATCGCCAAGGCGGAACTGCCGCCTGGCAGCGATGAGCCGCGCGTCAGCGAGGTCAACGTCGCGTTGTTTCCGGTGCTGACCGCGGTGCTCTCCGGCACGGCGCCCGAGCGGACTTTGGTTAATCTCGCCCGCGAGCTCGAGGACAAGATCGAGGCTCTGCCTGGTGTCCTGGACGTCGACGTCGGCGGCGACCGGGAGGAGGTGATGGAGATCATCGCCGACCCCTCGGTCATGGAAACCTATCGGATCTCCTATGAGGATCTGTTCAGTCTCGTCGAGCGCAACAATCGCCTGGTGGCTGCCGGGGCGCTCGACAGCGGCACGGGCCGGATGGTCCTCAAGGTGCCCGGCGTCATCGAGGAGATCGATGATGTGGTGAATCTGCCCGTCAAGGTGGCCGGCAGCACGGTGGTGACCTTCAAGGACGTGGCTTCGATACGGCGGACGTTCAAAGACCCGCAAGGCTATGCGCGAGTCGGCGGTCAGCCGGCCGTGGTCCTGGAGATCTCCAAGCGCAGCGGCGCGAACATCATCGAGACGATCGCGGCCGTGCGCACGCTCATCGAGCAAGAGCGCGCCGCTTGGCCGCAGGGCATCGTGGTCAGCTATCTCCAGGACAAATCCGAGCGCATCCGCACCATGCTCGGTGACCTTCAGAACAACGTTTTGAGTGCCATCGTGCTGGTGATGATCGTCATCGTCGCGGCGCTGGGCACGCGCCCGGCGATCCTGGTCGGGCTGGCGATACCGGGATCGTTCCTTGCCGGAATCCTCGTTCTCAACGGCATGGGCTTGACGCTGAATATCGTGGTCCTGTTTAGCCTGATTCTCGTTGTCGGCATGTTGGTGGATGGGGCCATCGTCACGACTGAGCTCGCCGACCGCCGGATGGCCGAGGGCGCGCCGCGCCGAGAGGCTTACGCCCGGGCCGCGAAGCGCATGGCCTGGCCGATCATTGCCTCCACCGCCACGACACTCGCCGTTTTCGTGCCGCTTCTGTTCTGGCCGGGCGTGGTCGGTGAGTTCATGAAGTACCTGCCGCTCACGGTGCTGGTGACGCTGCTCGCCTCACTTGCGATGGCGCTGGTGTTCATTCCCGTGCTCGGCAGTCTGATCGGCGCTCGTCCTGATGGCGGTTCCGGCGATCTCACGGCGGTGCGGGCGGCCGAGAGCGGCGATCTCGCCCGCATCGGTGGTCTTGCGGGCCTCTACCTTCGCGCGCTTGGGTTCCTGCTCCGCCATCCGATCAAAACCTTCGGCGTTGCGTTGCTCTGTCTGGCGGGCGCCTATGCCGCCTACATCGCGTTTGGTCGCGGCGTCGAATTCTTTCCGGATGTGGAGCCGGATTTCGTGCAGGTGCGCGTTCAGGCGCGCGGCGATCTTGCGATTCGCGAGCGCGATGCGCTGGTACGCCAGGTGGAGCAGCGCTTGCTCGGGGTGCCAGAGCTTAAGGCCGTCTATGCCCGGACCTTCGGCGACGGTCTGCGCCAGACACGAAGCGATCTTCCCGAGGATATCATCGGCATCATACAGCTCGAGCTGGTCAGCTGGCGCAACCGTCCTCCGGCGGCGGAAATCATTCCCGAGCTGCGTGCGCGGACGGCGGATATCCCGGGGCTGCTGATCCAGTTCCGCGAGCAGGAATCGGGGCCCGCCGCGGGCAAGCCCGTGCAGATCGAGATCAGCGCGCATAATCCTGGCAAGCTTCGCGCCGCGGTCACACAAGTGCGCGGCGTTCTCGAGAGCATTGGCGGATTTGTCGACGTGGAGGACACACGCCCGCTGCCGGGGATCGAGTGGCGGTTGAACGTAAACCGTGAAAAGGCGGCGCGCTACGGTGCCGATATCGCAGTGCTGGGCAACGCCGTCAAGATGATCACCTCGGGCATCAAGCTCGCCGAGTACCGCCCGGATGACGCCGACGAGGAGCTGGACATCCGGGTACGCTTTCCGTTCGACGAGCGCAATATGGAACAGCTCAGTCAGCTGCGCGTTCCCACCGCGCAGGGGCAGATTCCCATCAGCAATTTCGTTACTTTCGAACCCGCGCAGAAAACCGGGACACTCAAGCGCACGGACGGGCGGCGGGTGATGAGAATAAAAGCCGATGTTGCCGAGGGTCTGCTGGTGGACGAGCAGGTAAGCAAGATCAAGGCGGCGCTGCCGCAGGCCGGCCTCGATCCCGGCGTTACCGTGACGTTCAAAGGCCAGGATGAAGATCAGCGCGAGACGATGCAGTTCCTGATAAATGCCTTCGTGACCGCGATCTTTCTGATGGTCGCGATTCTGGTCACGCAGTTCAACAGCTTCTATCAGGCTGCCCTGGTGCTGAGCGCCATCGTGTTCTCGACGGCGGGCGTGCTGCTCGGCCTGCTCGCTACCGGTCGGCCGTTCGGCATTGTCATGAGCGGCATCGGGGTCATCGCGCTCGCGGGCATCGTCGTCAACAACAACATCATCCTGATCGACACGTTCAATGACCTCAAACAACGCGGCCTCGCCGCGCGCGAGGCCATCCTGCGCACGGCCGCGCAGCGCATGCGCCCGGTGCTGCTGACCTCGATCACTACCGTGCTGGGATTGCTGCCGATGGTATTCGCGGTCAACATCGATCTAATCGGCCAGGACATTGCGTTCGGCGCGCCCTCGACTCAGTGGTGGACACAGCTCGCGAGCACGATTGCCGGCGGTCTCACCTTCGCAACGGTGCTGACGCTCGTGCTCACTCCCAGCCTGCTCATGGCGGGGGAGAACGTCGCCGCCTGGCGGCGAGGGCGGCAGGAAGCGCGGAGGCGGCGGGACACGGAAGCGGCCGAGACGCGGCGGACGACTCCGGACTGACGGGTTGTCCCTGTGCGCCCGGAAGCGAAGGTAGTGATGAGATGGACGCCTCCCCTGCTTAAGACGGCGTCGCGATGCGCCAGACTTGCGGTGTAACGGCAAGTCACGCGAGGAGGAGGCATCCACGATGGAAGTAAAACCCATCGGCATCGATTTGGCCAAGCACATCTTTCAGCTTTGTGGAGTCAACCAAGCCTGTAATCGGTCTTTAACGGCCGAGTGGCCGTCTGGGAAGGCACCGACCACCCGCGCCCTGCGACGGATCTCTCGTATGATCCTCTCCAGCGGATTATTGGCGCGGATGCGCTGCCAGTGTGAGTCCGGAAAGCGATAATAGCTCAGCGTCTCCGCAATGCCTTCGCGGATCAGCGCCACCGCCTTAGGCAGTCTCATCGCCTCGAGTTTGGCGATGACAGCCTCGGCCTTATCCCATGCCGCTGCCTGATCCTCGGCGGCATGGATGGCCTTGAGCATCATCGAGACCTCGCGCACGCGTCGGGCACCAACGAGACGACTCCTTGAACCTAAGCAATGCATCGCTGCCATTGGGCCTCAGGGGAGTACTCGACGGTCGAGTCCACCAGACCGATACACGCATAGGAGATGAAAAGGCGCCTCGCGGCCGCGGTAGCGCTCCATGATCGCTGTCTCGCAGGTCTGCTGGCGCAGCTTGGGCATCTTCAAATTCACCTTGCTCAAGGGCTTCTTAGGTCGTGTTCACATTTAAGCGAGCCAGAGCACAATGCACGCACACCTGACCATGGCAGCAAAATGTGCGGCGAGTTTTTCATAGCGGGTCGCTATCCGGCGGAATTGCTTGAGCCGGTTAAAG
>NZ_JBXWZQ010000221.1:0-3138 GCF_059432795.1 Nitrococcus sp.
GGATGTACGCACGGACCCCGTTTGTGGAATGAAGGTGCGCCCGGACTCGCCGTACGAGACCGACTTTGGCAGGCGGCGCTACCATTTCTGCACGGACAGTTGCCGACGCAAGTTCAACTCGGATCCGCAGCGGTGGCTGCGGCATCGGCAGGCGGAGTCAACCGATGAATGAAGCGCCGACCCTAACGACCGAGCAAGGCGGAACCAGAGCTTATGCCTTGCGGGAGAGGATAGCGCACCGAGTGCTTGGAGGGCGCGGCCGGCAGCGGCGTTGCCGTTACCTCCCGGAGCATAGTGCACCAACGACGCGGCGTTGGCAGCCTGCTCGCTGTGTCGGCACCGGCTCGTCGGCCGCCGGCAACTTCGAAGAGCCAGCAATCCGCGCGACCCTCGCGAATCAGATCCCGTTCCCGAAGGCGCGGTTTACTCCTACCACGCCACTATCTCACTCGGCTGTCAGTAGGATCTTGATGGCTTTCTCCACCGCGGCCTTTGAGAACACCTGGTAGGCGTGCTCCACCTCACCGAGCGGGAATCGGTGGGTCACCAGCGTGGCCGGCTCAAGACCGCCGGCCTGCACAATCCGCATCAGGACCGGGATGGTGTTTGTGTTTACCAGCCCAGTACGTAAGGTGACGTTCTTGATCCAGAGATCCTCAAGGTGAAGCTCGACGCTGCGACCGTGGACACCGACGTTGGCAACATGGCCGCCCGGCCGTACGATGCGTTGACATATATCGAAGGTCTCCGGGATGCCAACCGCTTCAATGGCGACGTCCACCCCCTCACCGGCGGTGATCCAACGGACGGATTCCAGCGGGGTATCAGTCACGATATCAGTGGCTCCGAGCTTGCGGGCCATCGCCAGACGATTCTCGTCAGGGTCAATCATGATGATCCGGGCGGGAGAGTAAAACCGCGAAGTCAACAAGGCCGCCAGTCCAATGGGGCCGGCGCCAACAATGGCTACGGTATCCCCTAGGCCCACTTCGCCGTACAGTGCACCGATCTCGTGGCCGGTAGGGAGGATGTCGCTGAGCATGACAGCGGCAGCGGAATCGAGGCTCTGTGGTAGGGGGTGCAGGCTGTTGTCCGCATGGGGAATACGTACGTACTCGGCCTGGGTTCCATCAATTAGATGTCCGAGGATCCAGCCGCCGTCCCGGCAATGCGCGTACATCCCACGCTTGCAGAAATCACAGCGGCCGCAAGAAGTGATGCAAGAGATGAGGACCCGATCGCCCGCCTTGAAATTGGTTACGCCCTCGCCAACCTCCGTGATAATGCCGACGCCCTCGTGACCCAGTATGCGGCCATGCTCCACGCTTGGTACATCGCCTTTAAGGATGTGCAGATCGGTGCCGCAAATTGTGGTATGGGTAAGCCGGACCACGGCATCCGTAGGTTTATTGATCGCGGGCTCCGCCCGCTCCTTCCAGGCGCGCTGGCCGGGCCCTTCGTAGACAAGTGCTTTCACTGCTTTGCTTCCTTGTTCGCGATGTGTCAACTAATACGACATTCGTAAAACCGCATCGGTTCGTCCAGAGCGGTCACGAGTCGGTTGTGGCGCTACACGTCTCTCTGGCACCGTAGATGCTGAACAAGAAGAGGAAAAAATCCATCCTATGAGCATTTGCTGGTAGGCTCGACGCTATCGCTCGCCGACAGCGCCGCCAACCCGCCGCATCAATTTTTTGACACATAGGGGTTCCCGAAACTGCGAGTGAGGTTCCATCGCAGCCGCCGTCCGCGGCTAAAGGCCAGGTCCCAGTTTAACTGCGAGTCAGGCGAGGTCCAGATCAGCCGGTGTAGACGCCCGATCGAATGTGACGCACTTGAGCTTGACATAAGACAGAGACGGCCGCGCGTGTTTCGCAATCGTTTGTTGGGTTTGCCGTAGCGGGCAAGACTAAACTGAACTGAACTGCCTCCGCCTTTCCGGAGACTCGTTGGCTCGAGCCGGGCCGCCGGGACAAAAGAATGCATAGGGGCTTGACCGCCAGCATGGGTCGACGCGGGCGTAAGCGTGGAGGTATCGGGAGATGACGCAGACTCTTGCGCGGTACACGCAAATCGTCTCCATCATCGGCGATATCCTCCAAGTGCGGGTGCCGAACATCGGCGAGGGCTGGGTACGCCCGCGTTTGCATGATCTTGCATTCATCGAAAGCCGGGAGCGTGAGCGCTCCCTCGCCCAGATTATCCGCATCGACCAGGAGGTGGTCTCGCTTCAGGTTTTCAGCGGCACCGAGGGTCTGTCCACCGCGGCCAGCGTACGCTTTACCGGCCGGCCCATGGAGGTGACATGCTCGCCTAATATCATGGGCAGGGTATTCGACAGCACGGGCCGGGCGCTGGACATAGGGCCGGATCTCGCTCAGGAACGCAAGGTGCCTATCGGCGGCCCTACGGTGAACCCAATGCGACGTGTGATGCCGAGCAAGATGATCCGCACGGGTGTGCCGATGATCGACGTCTTCAACTCCTTGGTGGAGAGCCAAAAGATTCCAATCTTCTCGGTGTCCGGTGAGCCCTATAACGCGCTATTGGCCCGCATCGCCGTGCAGGCGGATGCTGATGCGGTGATCTTCGGAGGCCTTGGTCTGATCTTCGACGATTACCACTTCTTTCGCACGCAGTTCGAGGAGGCCGGTGTCTTCGCGCGGACGGTCATGTTTGTTAATCAGGCCTCTGACCCGGTAATCGAGCGGCTGTTGGTCCCGGACATGGCGCTGACGGTGGCCGAGCGCCTGGCGGTTGAGGAGGGGCGGCAGGTGCTGGTGCTGCTCACGGACATGACAGCCTTCGCGGACGCCCTCAAGGAAGTGGGGATCAGCTTGGAGCGGGTACCCTCGAATCGGGGTTACATGGGTGATCTCTATACCCAGCTGGCGCGGCGCTACGAGAAGGCCTGCGACTTCAAGGGCGCCGGTTCGGTCACCATCCTTTCGGTGACCACCATGCCGGGTGACGACATCACTCACCCGGTGCCGGATAACACGGGGTATATCACAGAAGGGCAGTTCTATCTACATGGGGGGCTTGTCGACCCCTTCGGCTCACTCTCGCGCCTCAAGCAGCACGTCATCGGCAAGGTTACCCGTGAGGACCATGGTCAGGTGATGAATACCATGGTGC
>NZ_JBXWZQ010000222.1:0-13176 GCF_059432795.1 Nitrococcus sp.
GCGTTGCGCGCCTTGCGCACGTGCGCGAGACGGCTCGGGTCGTCGGCCACGGCGTCCTCGGCCCGCGCAAAAAGCCGGTCGGCCTGCTGCAGCAAATCGGCCGTAAGGTAATCCGCCGTCGGTGAGACCTTATCGCTCAACCGGCTGCCGCTGCGGGCGATGCTTTCGTGCAGTAAGCGGATATATTCGGCGATCTGCGGTGCCGCCGCGCCGTAGTAGCCCTCCAGAAAAGTCTGGACGAGCCGCTTGGAGTCCTGCTTCGGGTCCCACAGCAGGTGCGCCAACACCCAGGCGCGCAGCACGGAGAACTCGCCGCCGGTCGTGTTATACGCCCCCTGGGCGAACAGGCCGACCACCGACGGCTGACGCGCAAGCCAAGGCACATCCTGAGTCAATGCGTCGAGATCCGGATAAGGCTGCAGGTAGCCGCCGAAATTGGTGATGTAGGTCCACAGCAGAATTTCATCGGTGAGCTCGCCCCATCCCCGCAGGTCGGCGGCGACCGTGCGGTTGCCGTGCGCCTGCAGCGGCTGCGCGAAGTCGCGTTCGATATCCGAGAACATGATTCCCATGTTCTCCGGCAGCCTCATGCCGCTGGGCGGTTTGCGGCTCCACTGATAGGCCTGAGCCAGCAGCGTGACGTCCGTATAGTCGGCGGCGATGTGCTCCGCGAGGTATTTCACGAAATCCAGGTATGCCGCCCCGGCGCTGTCGTGGCGCTCGATGAGCCTGCCGTCGGCGCCGCCGCGATAAAATGTGTCCCGATCGGCGTGTTCAATGAGCACGTAACGCGGCGCCCCCCCTTTGCGCGACCAGCGCTTGAGCTGCTTGCGCAGCGTCTCGAGGGCGATCTGCCGGACCTGGGGCTCGGCGAAGCGCAACTGGCCGCCGCCAAAGTATTCGGGGTGCGACTTCGCGTACTTCTTGCGGGGAACGAGCGTGAAAATGGACGCCATGCGCAGCGCGACGAAGGCCTCCGGATGATCACCTCGGGCGCGCGTCAGGCGATGGCCGAAACGTCCGTTCAGTCGGTTGTGGGCGCTGTATTCCGGCGCATCCGCTTCGCGCACGAACACTTCGCGATACGCGAACGCGGGGGTTTCGGTGCGTTCGGTGGCGGGCACGGTCAGGGTCGGTTGCCGCGGAACCTGGGTATAGTCCGGTCCGTACCAGCGAACGCCGGCGTAGTCCTCCAGAAAGGCGTAGACGCCATAGAGCAGGCCACGCGGGGTGCCGCCGGTAATGCGGATGTCCCGGTCCTCGGTGCGGATCCGGAAGCCCTCCTCACCCAAATCGCCGGAGGCCTGCGTCTCGAGCCGGATCGCCGGGCCGGCCGCATCGGCCGTGGTGATGGCGAAATGCCCGCCGGTGACGCGCTGGAGATAGGTCGCGAGCTCATCGGCGGCGTGCTTCGCGAGCTCGCTGCTCTCGGCGGTCGCAGCGATGTGATAGCCGGTATTCCCTTCTCTTGCCAGTACGATATCGGCCGCCGACGCCGGTAGCGCCGACGCCAGGATCAGCAAAAAGACGCCTGCCAAAGCACCCAGGCCCGTGCTGAGGCGCGGTGGCGCGACCACGCGGAAAATCCTATTCGAGCTAGACTTGCCGTTCATGCCATCGTTCAACCGGTTGTTTCGAGGAAGTGAGCGGCCGGGTGCTCGGTGCCCGGCCCAACATAATCGTCAAAATCGGTACAATCCGATCGAATTGACCCCGCCGCAGGCGGTTGGCCAGGACCCACAGCAGGCCGAGCCATACCGTCGGCAGTGCCCAGGGGAGGCGCTTGCGGGTGAACCGAATGCGATTGCGAAGCGCGAGGTAGTCCATCGCAGGGCTCTCGCTCGGCCGCCCGGCAGTGGCGCCGCCCTTGTGGTAGACGAGGCTGCGCGGGGCGAAGGCAAGGCGCAGACGTTGCCGGCCGCGAACCGCCCAGTCGATCTCCTCGAAATAGAGAAAATAGTCCTCGCAGAGCAGGCCGACCTCTTCGAGCCAGCGGCGGGAGACGAACATGGCAGCGCCGATGACATAAGACATCCGCCGCTCCACCGCCTCGCGCTCGACGCTCTCCGGCCGCGCTGCGTTGGCGCCGATGGCGCGGTGGGTGCCAAACCAGGGATTGTAGGTGGCGCCGCCCAAGGCCTGGACGCGGTGCGGGCTGTGATAATCGAGCAGCACCGAGCCGCAGAGTCCGGCATCGCCTTGCTCCTCCATGCGCTCTACCAGGCGGGACAGGGCATCCGCGGCGATGACCACGTCGTTGTTGAGCACCCAGCAGTAGTCGGCATCGCCACGGGCGAGCGCATAGCGCAGGCCGACGTTGTTGCCGCCGGCGTAGCCGAGATTGCCGCCGGTGTGTACCAGGCTCAGCGGCGGATCCGGCGGTCGACCCGCCGGCAACCGGGACTCGGCGTGCGATAGTTCAAGACATGCGATCGGCTTGGCGATTGCCGCGCGCTCGCCACCGGCTTGGGCCGGCAAGCGCACGGGCTCGAGGTGGCCGGCCGCCCAGGCCTTGATGTGCTCGGCTGAACCGTCGGTGGACGCATTGTCGCAGACGACGACGTGAAAGACCGGGTAGTCGCTGCGCATGATGCTCTCCAGGCAGGCGAGCGTATCCCCCCAGCCGTTCCAGTTCAGCACCACGATATAGACCTTCGGGAGACGCTTGACCTCAGTACGGTCCGTAGGCATAGCCGCCATAGCGTGCCATCTCCTTCATGTCCGCCTGGGTCAGAATGATCCCGAGCACCTGCACGTGCGCCTCGTGCAGCCGCCGATACGTCTCGAGCACCGCCTCGGTGGGCGTCTTTCCGGCCTTGACCGCCAGAATGGCCCCGTCGGCATACATGCCGAGCATCTCGACGTCGCTGACGCTGAGCACGGGGGCGGTGTCGACGATGATCTTGCTGAAATGCCGGCGCAGCTCGGCAAACGCGCCAGCCAAGTCGGTCGTCGCGAAGAACTCCAGCGGATTGACCGGTGTGGAGCCCTTGCCGGCGATGAACAGGTTAGGAGAGAGGTTGTCGCGCGAAATACATGAGCGCAACGGCGCCTTGCCGAGCACGAACTCGGTGAGCCCGGCACGCTGCGAGCCGCTCGATAGGCTGGGGTGGCGCAGGTCGGCGTCCACCAGCAAGGTCGGCCCGAGCTGACTGTAGCTCGAGGCGAGATTGCTGCTGAGTGTGCTCTTGCCTTCCCCCTGCAGCGCAGAGGTGACGATCACGACCTGAGGTCCGATGCCCTTGGGGTCGCTGACCTGAAGCCGGGCGCGAATGCTGCCGAGCGCTTCGGTGAATTGCGATTCCGGCTCCAGTACCGCCAGCCGCGACAAGGTGGCCGGCCGATGCAGACGCACCCTCGGCACGACGCCCAGATCGCGCAGCTGAAGCCGCTGCCCGACGGCTTGGGAGGTATGGAAGGTTCGGCGCAGATTCTCCAGCAGAAAGGCGAGCCCGATGCCGAGAAACAGGCTGAGCACGCCGGCAATGCCGAGCAGGCGCGGGAAGTTCGGCGAGTACGGGGCATTCGGGGGCAACGAGCGGTCGAGTATCTGGATACCGGCGGCGCCCATGCTGCCCGTGAGGCTTATTTCCTTCATCCGATCGCGAAAAGCCTCGTAGAGCTCCCGGTTGGTTTCCACCTCCCGTTCGAGCGTGGCGAGCTGCAAGGCCTCGCCGGAGTGGCTGCGCATGCCCTCGTTGAGCTCGGTCTCGGCTTGCTCGAGCCGCCGCTCGCTTTGCTTGGCTTCCTCGTACTTCTCGCGAATGGACGCCACCGCGCGATCAATCTCCCGGCGCAGGCGCGTCGACGTGGAGTCGAGCTCGGCACGCACGGCTTGTACCTTCGGGGCATTCTCCCCGTAGTGGGTCCGCAGGTTCTCGAGTTTGGCGCGCAGAGTGCTTTGCTGCATCTTGAGGGGCTGGATCACCGGATTGTCCAGCACGGCGCTCAACGCATCCACGCTGTCGGCATCCTGGACCTGCTCGTAGAGCACCTCGGCGCGCATGCGCTCGGATCGCGCCTCGAGCAGATTCCGCGTAACCCCGGAGAGCTGCGTGCTCTTCACTTGCTCGAGGTTCTTGGTATCGAGCAGCTGCTGGCTCTCTTTGTACTGCTGCAGAGCGAGCTCGGAGTCGGAGAGGTTCTTGCCGAGCTTGTTGAGCTGCCCGGAAAGCCAGTCGTGGACCTCTTTGCTGACCGTCAGGCGCTGATCGATCTGAGTGGCCCGGTAGGATTCGCCGATGAGATTCGCGACCCGGGCCGCCAGCTCCGGGGTCGGCGCATAATACTGGATCTCGACGAGCTCGCTGTCCTTGCGTCGGATGACGGTGAGGTTGCTCTGAATCCACTTGGCCAGGGCGTGGCGCGAGCGCTCAGGATCCGCGGTCTGATCCGAATCGGGGCTCGCCTCGCCAAGGCCGAGCCAGGCGCGTCCCTGATCCCAAAGTCGTTCCACGAAGCCCAGAACGTAGCTGGTCATCGCCGGCGGCGTGCGCAGGCGCTCGCGCTCCGTGGGTGTCAGCCGTTCCGCGACCCGCTCGGCGACCGCGCGACTCTGGATGATGTCCATTTGGGTGACATAGAACATCTCGCTGTTAGCGGGCGTCTGCAAATCGCGCAAAGCCGGGACGTAGATCGGCGGGTCGGCCTGCATGTGCACGGTCGTCAGGCCCTGGTACATGGGCGTCTGCAGCAGGCCGTAGCTCAGCGCCGCCAACAAGGCCGCGGCTACGGTGCCGAAGATCAGCAGGCGGTGCCGCCCCAGCACGCGCAGGTACTCGACCAGGCCCGGTTCGGGCGCCGGGAAGGCCGTTTCAGCCCGCGCTGCGCCGGATGGCGAGTGGGTTACCGGGTGAGGCCGGGTTTTGACCTCCAACAGGTGAGTCGATCGGTCTCTGCTCATGGCTGTGACATTCTGTGAGGTAGCTCGCGAATACGATTGGCACGCACCCGTGCCATCACCGGAAGCAGCGTGCTCGTTCCGCGATGACGCCGGCGACGGGCCATCCAACGGCTGATTTGCGGGTAGGAGCGCCAGGCGACGGTCATGGTGAGGCAGTAGAGAGCAAACACCGCCCAGAAGGCGATTACCATGGTGCGCTCGGCGATCCCGACGAACTCGCTTGCCACACCGACCGCAGCGGCAGTGATGGCGCAGGCGAGAATCAGCCCAAGCGTCTGGTTGACCGAGAATCCCACGCGCAGGAAGAAGTGGTGAAGATGCCGCCGATCGGCGTGAAATGGTGAATGCCCGCTCAGCACTCGCCGCCCCAGGGCGTGCAGAACATCGAATAGCGGCACGGCCAGAAGCCAGAGGCCGGTGACGGGCGACATGGCCGAGATCGGCTCCTGGGAGAGCCGGATGATGAACCACGACAGGGCAAAGCCGAGGAACATGCTGCCCGCGTCACCGAGGAACACGGAGGCGCGCCAGCGCCACGGCGAGCGCAGGTTGAGCGTCAAAAAGGCGGTGATGCCGCTCGCCATGACCAGGATCAGCGCGAGAATCATGGAAGCGTTGCCCGCCTCGGCCATCACCGCCAGCCCGGCAAGCGCGACCAGTGTCAGACTGCCGGAGAGCCCGTCCATGCCGTCAACCATGTTGAGGGCATTGATCACGCCCACGACACCGATCACCGTGAACGGCACCGCGAAGGCGTGCAGGTAGAAAATCTGGTGATCGGCCGTGATGGCACCGAGCTGCTCGACGGTGGCCCCGCCGAGCAGCGCCATGGCAAGCGCGGCCGAGGCCTGGGCAAGGAAGCGCGCCTGCGGGGAGAAATTATAGCAATCGTCCAGCGCGCCGGCGATTACCACGATGGCACCGATCGCGAACAGGGCGGCGACGTCGCCCAAGGGCACGCCGAGCGCCAGCGCGGAGATCAGACAGCCGATGAAGATCGCCTCGCCTCCCACCGGAGGCACGGCCCGCTGATGGCGCTTGCGGGGGGAGGGATGGTCCATCAGCCCGACGGTGCGTGCCTGCCGCCTGAGAAAATCGGTGAGCAGCGCGACGAACAAAAAAATGAGTACGTACGCAAAGACCTCGTTTATCATCGTGATCCCTCGAGTTTGCCATGTGCGCCGGATATCCCTGGCACGGCAGGGCTAGCTGAACGATTGCCGCCCGCGGCCGGTCAACGCGGCCGCGGGCCGGGCCTTCATAGTGACTGCTGCCGTTGAGCGTCCGCGGTGTTTGCATCGCTTCGGGCGTCGAGCGCGATGGGTTGCTCAGCGGGCTCGCTCCCCGGCGGGCGATCGATTGGCGCCTCCGTGCGCCCGCGCAACCGCTGGGCGTAGCGTTTCAGGCGCGCCGTCAGGCGCTTTACCATCAACCCGCTCCACAGCAGCGCTCCCGGCCCCTCGGAGCTCAATTCGTAACCGAAGCGCACCATGCCTTTGCGGGTCAGGTATTCGACGATGGCCACCTGATCCGGCGTGAGGCGCAACTGCCATTTGGTCAGGCAGTCCGTGCGGATGGGGCCGAGCGCATTGCTCAAATGGCGTCGCCCCCACTTTCCATAATTCACGGTGGTGGTGACGCTGGCCTCGCAACGCGTCAGCACGGCGGGATCGAACGGCTCATCGACAAAGGCGCAGACTTTGCGCAGCACCGCTTCCGGCTCGATTACCAGCGCTTCGTAGTGCACCCGGCAGATGCGCGGGTCGTTTTCCCAGCGCAGCAGCGCCCGGGTGCTATCGCGCCAGCGCGCTGCGTGGAATTCCGGGCCGGCCGTGCTCCAGGGCGCATCCAGCAGTGATGCCACCACTGCCCGCGGATCGCGCAGCATGTAGATAATGCGTGCGTTCGGGTACCACTCCAGCAGCTCGTTCATGTGCCGGTGGTGAGCCGGCGTCTTCTCGCCCCAGCGCGGTTTGTCGAAGCGTCGAGCGTGCTCGCGCAGCAGCGTCGAGAACACCGTCTTGAAGGTGGGGAGGCCGCTGGCAAGCAGGCGTTCGTGCAGCGCGCCCGCATCCAGCTCCATGTTCCGGAACTGACGGCCGTTGACGAAGGCGGACCAGAAACGCTCGAAATCGAGCTCGTTTCGCAACTCGGCACTGCCGTGGCGAGTCACCCAGTAATTCAGAAAGTGGGTCTCCGGGCCGATCGCGATGCGCGGATGCGAGGCCAGCGCGGCCTGCATCAGCGTCGTTCCGGAACGGGGCATGCCGACGATGAAGATCGGCGAGTCTTCTTTCATGACCGTACTCCATGAGCTGGCATCCGTTGCGCGAGCAGCCGCCATAGCGCACGGCACTGCTCCGGTGCGGCGGCGCACCCGACCAGGCCGTAACTGACCGCACCGATGAGCGCGCTCACGAGAAGAATGGAAGGGGCACCGGCCGCCGCGGGCATCCAGAGTTGGGTCAACGACAGCACGCCGGCCAATACCACCGTGCCCACCATTGCCGGTGCGAGGGCTTGCGCATAACGCAAGAAGCTCAAGTCAAGCAGCCGGTGGAGCACCCACCATGTCACCGGCCAGAGCAGGTAGCCGCGAATCGTGTACGCCGCGGCCACGGCGACGATCCCCCAGTGCACCGCCACTGCGAACCCGATGAGGTTGGCGAGCGCGTTCATGGAAGTCAGCGCCAACACCCTCCCGGGTTGTCCCGCAGCCTTGAGCGCCGTCGTGAAGAGCAACGAGACGGACTGCTGCATGCCAATGGGTGCCAGCACCTGCATCACGGCGACGCTGGGCAGCCACTGCTCACCGAACAGAGCGGGAATCAGGATTGGGGCGAGCACGGCGACGGCGCAGAACACCGGAAACATCGCCAGCGCCACGAGCCGGGTGGCCTCGTAGAGGCCCTCGCGCATACGCGCGGCGTGGGCTTGCAGCCGCGAGAACGTGGCGAAGGCAACCGGAATCAGCGCGTAGGGCACGAGATCCAGCAGCATGCGGATCAAACGATAGCCCACCGTGTAATAGCCGAGCGCGGTGGTGCCGAGGAAATAGCCGATCAACAGATCGTCCGCCTGGCGATTGACAAAGTTGACGAGATTGATGCCCACCACGTTGATTCCGAAAGAGAACAGCGAGCGGAAATGGCGTGGCGAGAAACGCGCCCGGGGGTGCCAGCCGGTCGCCCGCCAGAGCAACGGCAACTGCACCAGGCGCTGGACGAGCAGCTGCCACACCAGGCTCCACACGCCGAAGCCCGTGAGCGCCATGGCGAGGCCGACCGCCCCACCGACGCTCATGGAGATCAAGCTGATGGTCGCAATCCGTTTGAACGCCATCTCCCGGCGCAGTAGCGCCTCCTGCGTGCGCGACAGCGAGGCGATGAAAAGCGTCACCGAGAGCGTGCACAGGATCGGCTCGAGCTGGGGCTGCTCGAAGACGGCGGCGAGGCCGCTGGCGCCGAGCACGTACAAAGCGGTCAGTGCGCTACCGGTGACGAGGCTCGCCCAGAACGCGCAGTCCTTATGGGCCGGACCGAGCCTGGGCCGTTGCACGAGCGCATCAGCGAATCCCTGGTCGACCAGCATCTCGCCGAGGATCACGAACACGCTCGCCAGCGCCACCAACCCGAAACTCTCCGGCTCCAGCAGGCGCGCCAACGCCACGAACACCGTGAGGCGGATCCCGTGGTAGCCCCACTTCTGGATCAGCCCCCAGGCGGCGGCGTGACTCGCGGTCCGACGCAGACTCATGCGCGCCTCGCCTCCAGCGGCTGGTCGGGTCCGCCGGCCCGCAGTTGCGCGACCCGCTCGAGCACGCGTTCGACCCGAGCCTCCCAGGTATTCGCGGCGGCGATACTACGGCGCTGCCGGCGCTTCTCCGGGGCCTTCTCCACCAGCGCACACTGCAGCAGGCGTTGGAACTGCGCCGCGTCCTCGGCGACGTAAACCACGTCGCGGAGCCGATCCGCGGGCGCCATGGGCGTGCTCACCACCGGCTTGCCGGTGGCGAGATATTCATACAGTTTGATCGAGTCGTTGCCGCGCGTGCCGGCATCGGCACGCTTGAGGTTCACCAGCACGTCGCAGGCCGCCAAGTGCCGTTCCAGCTCCTCGTGGTGTTTGCGCCCGAGGTGGCGGCAGTTGGGGAAGCGCTGCACGAGAGCCTGTATGAAGGGGCGCGCCGCCGGCTCGGCCGGCCCGATGAGAACGAAATCGATCGCCGGATTGCGGCTCAGCAGATATTCCGTGAGCCCGCGGTCCAGAGTGGCGTTGAGCGCGCCGACGTAGCCGACACAAGGACGCCGGCCCCCCTCCAGCGCTGGCTCGGCGGCGTCGGCCGCGACCCTTTTGACGCCATTGGGGAGAAATTCGATACCCGCGGGTGCGTGGGCGCCGTAGCGATCGGCCAAATGGGCGGAGGTCGCAAACACGGCGGCGCATTCCGGGAGAATGTCCACGAACGCTTTTTCCACTACCGCGCGTCGTTGCGCGTCGCGCTCCTGCGCCGGCACGTCGTCGACCAGGTCCGCCAGTGTGAGATCGGGTTGCAGCGCTGCCCGGATCTCGCGCAGATGCACGGCCGGCGGATAGGCGAGCATGACCGTCCACTGCGGGGCGCGCAGCGCCCGCGCCTGACGTCGCAGGAGCCAGGCGTTGAGACGCTCGAGCCAGCCTCCCGCGGAGAAGGCGATGATCAGCATCGATTTGACGCGCAGCCGCGTGCCGATCGGGATGGGGCGGCGGGCGAGCGCTTTGCGCACATGCAGGCGGTAAACCGAGCGCAGGCGCGGATCGCGGAGAACGATTCCGCGAACCAAGCTTGCCACGAGTCCCTTCAGGCTCACCGTTTCGAGATGAACGACCTCGCCGACCGACTTATCGGCGGCGAGGGTTCGCGCAAGCGCCTCGTTGCGGCGGTGAAAAAAGCCCCAGTCCGCCTGGCGCCAATAAATCACGAATCGTGGCGCGACTACGGGCTGTGCGGATACGCCGAAGCCGCTCATGGTGCTCTTTGTCCCCGGTAAGCGCGTTCTGTTAACCAGGCGATGGCATCCCAGCCGAAACGCTCGGCGCGTTTGCGATTGTGCTCGCCCATGCTCGCCAGATCCCGGCTCAGCGCCTGCTCAATCGCCTGCTTCAGGCTCATGCCGGCGTCTTCGTAGAGCACGGCGCCCTGCTCGCCAGCCAGCATCTCCTCGGCACAGCCGCAACGCGGCATGACCACGGCTCGGCCGAACGACATCGCCAGCATGGCGCTGCCGGAGGTGAGAACCCCGCGATAGGGCAGCACCACGACATCGGCGGCGTTGAGATAAAGCTGCACGTCCTCATCGGGTACGAAATCGAGGAAAAGGTGGATGCGGGGATTGCACCGGGCGCGAGCGCGCAGGTTCTCGGCGGTGGCGTCGTCCCACGGCCGACCGGCGATCATCAGCGCTGCCGATGGCGCTTCGAGGTTCTCGAAGGCATCGAGTAGCTCAAATACCCCTTTGTACGGTCGGATCTGCCCGAAATGCAGGAGCAGCGGCCCCGCCGAATCGAGCCCCAGCCGCGCCCGGGCCTCGGCTCGAGCGATCGTATTCGGGTAGCTGTCAATGAAATGCCCGTGAGGGATCGTGTGCAGCCGGTTTTGCCGGGACGGTGGAATGCGGTAGGCCTCGACGAGGGCGTCTCGTGCCTGATCGCAATGCACGATGATGTGCTGGTAGAGCCGCTCGGCCAGGCGTGCGAAGAAAAGCTCGATGCGCGGGTAGCGTTGCTCGTGCTCGAGCAGATTATGCGCGGTCCACACCAAACGTACGCCGCGCAATCTCAGCCAGGCGAGCTCCGTGAGCAAGCGAACGCCCTTGAGTAGGCTCTTCAGGGCGCTATCGGATACCACGAGGCGATGTGTCCAGTGCAGGTGCAGTACCCGGATCGGCGCCTGCTTGGCGACGGCGCTCAGCAGGGGAAGCTTGCCCGCCGGATCGGCCAGCGCCACACGAACCGCCCGGCGATCGAGCGCTGCGGCGAGTTGGCGCTGGTACGGGTTACCCGGCGTGGCGTCGGGCACCATCAATACTTTGATGCGGGCTTGCTCGTCCGTCGGGGTCGATTCGGTGACCGGGCTGATGTCGGCAGTGGCGTCAGCGGTCGGCTCGCCGCTCTCCCGCCGGAGCCTGGCTCGCTCCAGCGCCGTTATTTGTCCATCCATAGAACCCTCGAAGGCAGCTATCCAAGTGCGCTTCGCTCTCGAAGCGCGTGAGCGGCTCACCGCCGCGTGTCCGAACAATGGTGGCGATACCGCCGCGGCAAACGATGACCCTTGCCGTAATTCGATGGTTCGCGGTCGGTCGGGCGCAGCGCTTGGTCGTGAAGACCGAGAGTGCCCACGGAAGCCGTACCGGGAGGAGTCGAGTGCGAATATTGGTGCGCCGATGCGGCGCGGGGAAGTTTTTCCGCCAACGGTGGGAAGCAACTGCGCTGCCGCCCCACGTTAGGGGGCATGCCCTGTAATGGCAGACGATCGCCGGCAAGCTCTCCGGCGAGTTGGAAGAAACGGTGGCTCTGCGGCGACCACCCAGCCCGTTCCATGTCGTTCATTTCGGTGAACAATCGCATCCTGAAGTTACAGCGCGATGTCACCCCCCTTTTCCCTAGAATTAAGATTAGCATAACTTCATATCCATATGAACAAGCGGCGTCGTGCAGTGCGTCATTGTGACTCGGAGCACATTCGCTTCGAGCGCCTGGAGCCACGAGGGCCGCACGGCACAGTGGGCCTTCGTTCGCAGGGAGCGGTTCCGAATCGCGAAGACTCGGGCCTGAATCGTTCGACATGCGATTCAGATCTCAGTTCGTTCGTCGGCACTATGCGAAACTAAAACGTTAACTGCGCCTAACCTAGGGCATAGTTTCGGGACCGACAACCTGTCGCTTTTGCCCTACACATGAGTGGTTGCGGGTGAATCTAGAGAATCGCTCGAGCCGATCGGTCCGACCGAGAGCGGCGATCACGGGCTGCTTTCAACGTCGGCATCGCGATGCCCCTTCGAAGTTGCAGAAGCACGGGGAGCCGGAGCGTGCGGGACGCGCGCTGTAGACCATCAGCTACCTCTTTCATTGCGAGCGCTAACCGCTGATTCTTCCGGAATCCCGTGACGGTTCGGCTCTGCGCACGGTTTTCTGAAGAATAAAACGGCTCCCAGCACCCCTTCATGGTCGGTGAATTGCCCGTGAAACTCAGAAATCCGAGCTTTTTGCAACATGGATAACAGCCTGTTCATACAGTAGCTGTTCATTTGCATTTGCGGAGACAATAATTTTCGTCCCCTTGTTAGATTTATTAGATATTTTGATAATGGAACATATTCCTTTATCCAGGGAGATAGCTTTTTGGCTGGATAACGCTTGTAATACGTCACATGAATAGCGCAAATCCCGCCATCGTCGAGATATTCCAAAAGCTTGCTGAAAAGCAACTCACCCCTTTGCACCGGGATGTGCTGAAAAACGATGAAGGAATGTATCAAATTGAATTTGCCGTCTAAATTTGAGAGTCGATCGTCAGATTTGATAAAGTCGATATTCGTCAATGAGCGCGCGCTGCAATTCCGCTTTGCTTCACGCAGCATGGACTCGGATACGTCTGCGCCGACAACGTGCTCGGCGACGCTGGCAAGGGGAATGACGACCCTGCTGACTCCGCACCCGAAGTCGAGTGCTCTTGTCACTGTGAAATTCGGGTCAATGTGGACTTTTATGGTTTCGACGAGGCGGTTGACATGGCGATAGCCCGACTCGAAGAACTCTTGCCTGCTATCATTCGTTATATTGTTTCTGCGAAATTTGTCCTTGGTTAATACTCCGAAATAAGGATCGTCTTGGCCAAATTGCTCCCATGCACGATCCGTGTTGCTATTGAACATCTCGGCGTTCTCCTGTGCCGTAACGAGATAATCCGATGCGATAAAGGCAAGAGTGACGCTCTGTTGCGCACCAGCTGCTAAGGCAAGCAGCGTGCCAGAGTTTTGCCTACGCTGATTTGCGGGAGACTCACTGGCGCGCGAACGGCGCCGACCTGGACGTATCAGCAAGCACAAGTGCGAATGAAATCAATGCGTTGTCGGCATGTCGTGGGGCGGTTGCGGCGTCGTTCCCGGTCCACGGTGCATGAACCCGGGCGGTCCGGTTACGTAGTCTCAAAGCAACAAGAAGTACGCCGGTGCTGGTGCTTGCACTCGGATAGACAAGGTAGAGGCAGCTTGGCTCGTAGGCAGCGCGCCCTG
>NZ_JBXWZQ010000223.1:0-26284 GCF_059432795.1 Nitrococcus sp.
CGCAGGCTCATCGGCAGCAGCAGATCCTGTTCCGGAGCATAAGGGCGAAACGTCGTCGGCATCGGCTACCCCTCCCCAAAGCGTGATGCCATTATCTCATCTTCGTTTCTACGGCGCAGACTCCTAGCGAACACCCACCGTTTCGGCCCAAGCAGCACCCGCTTGACTATTCGACAGCGGTGGCGAAGCCCGCGCCGGGAAATACGCTATTTTGCCATCGACAAGCGCCGCTCCGCGATGCCCATCAGTTGGCAAATGCAATGGGGGCGATCACGGCCGCCGGCCCAACTGAAAACAGGGTGCGCATCATGGGCGAGAGTGTACCGCGAATGCATCCCGAGCATCACCGAAAAGCGTTGGCCAAACAATCGGCGCGCCTCCAAATAGGGTGTGCGCGCCGCTCGCATCGGCTCGCGCGCTTGCCGGGAGCCCGTTTCGTAATGCCCGCACTGGTGTCGAGCCCATTTTCGGCCCAAAATATGTTACTTATCGACAGCTTGGATTGCATGGCGAGCGTTGCGAACGCACATCATCGCCTCTGCTGTGGCCAATCCCCGAATTCTTCGGAAGGACATACGCCGAGCGAGAAATGATCTGGCCGTGGCAGGCGAGAACAAGCATATGGCGTAGCCCGTTCCTATTCGCATCCACAGGCAAACCATGCGTATAGGCATACTCCAATGCGGCTCGGTCTCAGCCGACCTGCGCGGGACTTTCGACGACTATCCGCAGATGTTTGCGCGACTGCTCTCCGCCGTGTCGCCCGACTTGACATTCCGCAGCTACGATCTCACCGCCGAATGTTTCCCGGACTCGCCGGGAGCGTGCGAGGGTTGGCTTTTCACGGGTAGCAAATGGAGCGTTTACGATGACGAGGACTGGATTCGCCGTGCCGGCGAGCTTGCGGCCCGGCTGCACGCGTCAGGCAAACCGACCGTCGGTATCTGCTTTGGTCATCAACTGATCAACTCGGCACTCGGTGGCCAGGTGGCAAAAGCGCCTCAGGGTTGGGGGGTCGGCGTGCACACGAGCCTTATCCGCAGCCGGGCGGACTGGATGGTGCCGGCGACCGAACGTCTTTCCCTGCTGGTCAGTCATCAGGATCAGGTCACGACCCCCGCGCCGGGCGCCCAGTGGCTCGCCGGCAACGACTTTTGCCGCTACGCTGTCCTGCAGATCGCGGACAATACGCTGACGTTTCAGGGGCATCCGGAATTCTCCAAGGACTACTCGCGCGCGCTCATTCAGCGCCGTCGCGGAGTAATCGGCGAACAGACCTATGCGGCCGGCCTCGCCTCACTCGCCGACGACGTGCAAGACCGCCTTGCGGCACAATGGATCGTTCGTTTCCTACAGAGGGTATAATCGTACGTTCAACGAGATCCAGCCGGCGGGCTGCCCGCACTCGCATGCGCTAACCCCCTTGAGCCGAAGGCGCACCCATCGTGATTCCGGTCATTGAATCGCCGCCGCCTGCTACCCGTAGCGCACGCTTACCCATTCATCACGCAACTGTCCAAAATGACGGATACCGACCTGCTCTCGCAACTTCGCATTGACCCGAACCAGCGCGAAAGCCGGCCCCGGCAACGTTGGCGTTGGCGTTGGCTCATCGTTATGCTCGTCATCCTATTGGCGCTCGCGGGTATCGGCTGGTATTTGCTGCGCGAGCGGGTCGTCCCGGTGGAGACCGTCGTTGCCGCGCCGCTTACCGAAGTGAGCGCCGACACGGCCGTACTGGACGCTACCGGATACGTGATCGCACGGCGCGAAGCGACCGTTTCCGCAAAAATCACCGGTCGGTTGGCCGAAGTCCTCATCGAGGAAGGGGACCGCGTTAACGATGGCCAAGTCCTCGCGCGTCTCGATGACCGCGACGCCAGGGCTCAGCTACAGCTTGCCAAGGCACGGCTCGGTGCGGCCAAGGCCAGGATTGCGGATCTCGCGGCGCAACGTGAGGAGGCACGGCGCGATCTCAATCGCCAGGAAGCGCTCAGCGCGCGAGGTGCAACGGCCGAGCAGACACTGGACAACGCCCGTACCAAGCTGGCAAGGCTCGACGCGCAGCTCCAGGCACAGCGGGCGGAGATCGAGGTCACCGAGGCGCAGCTGCATATCGCCCGGGTAGAGCTTGACAATACCATCATCCGTGCCCCGTTCGCCGGGGTTATCACCGCCAAAACCGCTCAACCGGGCGAGATGGTCTCACCGATATCGGCGGGCGGTGGGTTCACTCGAACCGGAATCTGTACCATCGTGGACATGAGTTCCCGGGAAATCGAAGTGGACGTGAACGAAGCGTATATCAACCGGGTCGAATCAGGACAGCCGGTAGAGGCGGTGCTGGACGCTTATCCACAATGGAAAATCCCAGCCGAGGTGATCGCGATCATTCCAACCGCCGAACGCAGCAAGGCGACGGTCAAGGTCCGTATCGCGATCAAGCAGCTGGATTCGCGCATCCTTCCCGACATGGGGGTACGCGTGTCTTTCCTCGCCGAACGCAAGGCCGATCGCAGCGGGCCGCCGGCAGGCGTCGTGGTGCCGGCAACGGCTGTCGTGCAGCGGGACGGTAACGATGTCGTCTTCGTTGTGAATCGTCGACGCGCCCATCAGCGCGTCGTCACAACCGGGCAGAGCTACGGAGACTTGCGTCAAATCGGCAGTGGCCTAGAACCTGGTGAGCGCATCGTGCGCGATCCGACAGCGGAGTTGACTGATGGCATATGGGTTGAGACGAAATCCAGCGGATCCTGAGACGCGTACCGACAGCGAAACACCCACGGCGTCGAATCTCATCGAGATACGCGGTGTCAGCAAACTCTACCTGCGCGGCAAACAACGCGTCGAAGTGCTGCATCACATCGATCTCGACATACGCCAGGGGGACTTCATCGCACTCATGGGGCCTTCCGGCTCCGGTAAAACCACACTGCTTAATTTAATTGCGGGCCTCGACTCACCCACCACGGGCAGCGTCAGCATCGCCGGGCAACGCATCGATCGTCTCTCGACCAACGATCTGGCGCGTTGGCGCGCGGCCAATGTCGGGTTCGTGTTCCAATTCTATAATTTGCTGCCGATGCTCTCGGCGCAGAAAAATGTCGAGCTGCCCTTGCTGCTCACCCGCCTCGGCGCTGCGCAAAGGCGCCATCACGCCAACGTGGCGCTGCAGCTCGTCGGCCTCGAAGGGCGCGCGAACCATCGCCCGGGGGAACTCTCCGGCGGACAGCAGCAGCGCGTCGCCATCGCCCGCGCGCTGGTCTCCGACCCCATGCTCCTGGTCTGCGACGAGCCCACGGGCGATCTCGACCGGCATTCGGCCGAGGAGGTCTTGGGCTTACTGCAACGACTCAATCGTGAACATGGCAAGACCATGATCCTCGTGACCCATGACCCGAAAGCTGCGGAGCACGCGCGGAGCACGCGTTACCTCGACAAGGGGACCTTGGTCGACCAGGCCACATGAGAGCGCGCTCGTGAAATACCTACCCTTGCTGCTGGCAGGTTTGCTTCGCCGAAAGACCCGCACCGTGCTTACGCTGCTCTCGGTGGTAGCCGCTTTCACGTTGTTCGGCATGCTGGATGCGGTACGCATTGCCTTCAACGCCCCGAACAGCGTAGCGGGTATCGACCGGCTCATCGTCACGTCGCGATTCTCTATCATCCAACCGCTGCCGTATGCCTATGCCGCGCGCATCGAGGCCATCAGCGGGGTTCAGGAGGTCGCCTATGCGATATGGTTCGGCGGCATCTACCAGGACCGCAAGAATTTCTTTCCCAATATGGCGGTCAGCGTGAAGGAGTACCTGGCGATTCATCCCGAGCTCGTCTTGCCAGCGGCGCAAAAACAGGCCTTCCACCATACGCGCACCGCCGCCATCGTCGGCAGGACCCTGGCCGAGCGCTTCGGCTGGGAAATTGGCGACAAGATCCCGCTCGAGGCAACCATCTTCCCGAAAAAGGAGGGCGGTAACGTATGGACCTTCGATCTGGTCGGTATTTACCACGCGGATCGTCCCGAGCTCCAGGGCATCGAGCGCCAGATGCTGTTCCACTATGATTACGTGGACGAAGGCCGCATGCAGGATCGGGGCACGGTGGGCTGGTATATCGTCCGAGTAGCCGATCCGAGTGAATCCGACCGGGTGGCGCTGGCGATCGATCGACTGTTCGCCAACTCCGCGCACGAGACCAAGACCCAGAGCGAAAAGGATTTCCAGCGCTCGTTCGTCAAACAGATCGGCAATATCGGCCTGATCGTGAGCACCATCATGGCGGCCGTGTTCTTCACCCTCGTGCTGCTCACCGGCAACACGATGATGCAGGCCATCCGCGAACGCATTCCGGAGCTGGCCGTGCTCAAAACGATCGGCTTCTCCAACCGTGTCGTGCTGCGGCTGGTGCTTGCCGAGGCCATCCTGATCATGCTGTTCGGGGGCATCGGTGGACTGCTGCTCGCTCGGGCACTGCTGCCCGTTATGGCAACCGCCACGAGCGGCCAACTCAACCTGCCGCTTACTGTGGACACGTGGCTACTGGGGCTGGGCCTGATGATACTGATCGGCTTTTTGATTGGATTGCCGCCCGCCCTGCGGGCCCTGCGGCTCAACGTCGTCGACGCGCTGCGCAGCTAGGCGGCAATGGCGAACACCATGCACCGCCTCCGCCGCAGCCTACGGACCCTCGCACTGGGCCTCCTCGTCGCCTTTGGTCTGGGCGTCTGGATAGTGGCCCCTCTGCTGGTGCTCGGACTGGCCGCGCTGGGCGCCGGCTGGCTTCTGACAAGCCGCCTGGGACGCCAAGCTCTGGCGATTACCTGGACCGGACTGGCGACACTGCCGCAGCGCATTGGTGGTGCGTCCGTTATCGTGATCGGCATTGCCGGTGTGGTGGGCGTGCTGATCGCACTGCTGGCAATGGCGAAAGGCTTTCAGGACACCCTGCAACAGGCCGGCGATGAGAACACTGCGATCGTGCTTCGCGCCGGGGCCAATGCCGAGCTCTCCTCGCGAATCGACCGCGCCAGCGCGACGCTGATCGCACAGGCGCCAGGCATTCTCCACGATGCGCGGGATCGCCCGATCCTCTCCAAGGAGGTGGTCGTCGTGACCAATGTCCCCAAACGCGCGACGGGCACGGATGCCAATGTGGAGGTGCGTGGTGTCGGCCCCAGGGCGTGGGCCCTGCGACCCGAGGTCCGCATCATTGCCGGGCACCAATTCAAACCCGGGCTGCGCGAACTCGTTGTCGGGCGCGGCGCCTTGGCACAGTTCAAGGGTTTGGGTCTGGGCTCCAGCGTGGCGGTCAACAATCAGCAATGGCAGGTCGTCGGTGTGTTCGCCTCCGGCGATACCCATGAATCCGAGCTCTGGGGCGACGCCGAGCCGGTCGCAGCGGCTTATCGGCGAAACGGTTTTCAATCCGTTACGGCACGCCTGACGAGTCCGGCCGCAATCAGCCGCTTCAAGGCCGCTCTCGCCACGGATCCCCGTTTGAAAGTGGACGTGGAAACGACGCGTGCCTACTACAGCAAGCAATCGCAGCGACTGACAAACCTGATACGCGTGCTGGGCACGGGCATCGCCATGATCATGGGCGTCGGCGCCACCTTCGGAGCACTGAATACCATGTACGCTGCGGTTGCCTCCCGGGCACGGGAAATCGCCACCCTGCGTGCGCTCGGATTCACCGGCGTGCCGCTCGTGACGGCGTTACTGCTGGAAACCATGTTGCTGGCGCTGACCGGCGGCCTCCTCGGGGCCGGGATCGCTTACCTGCTGTTCAACGGCTATACCGTCTCGACCCTTGGCTCCAATTTCAGTCAAGTGGTATTCCAGTTTCAGATCTCTGCGCCCCTGCTGCTGAGCGGGCTGCAGTGGGCGCTCGCCATCGGCTTCCTCGGCGGCTTGTTCCCCGCGCTGCGCGCCGCCGCGCTGCCCCTTACCGTGGCCATGCGCGAGCTCTGAAGCGCTCTCCCGCTCCGCCGGTTCCCGGCGCCCCGTGTTTTTTCAAAACCCGCTCGTGACGCGGACGATCGCCACCACGCTCAGCACGGTAAAGAGCCAGCCGCTAACGGCGAGCCGCCACAGAACAGGAGCATGCCGCAGTTCCATGAACCGGTCGATGACGAGCTGGCCTTTGATCGCCACCGTAACGAGCACGAGCACCGGCAGCCAGTCGGCCCCTCGATACCCGCGCAGGAACCACATGAGGAGCGTCAAGACCAACAAAGCCAGCCACGTTGCGATCAGTCCCCTGTGAGGCATGCTCAGGGCAGAATATAAAGTAGTGGAAAGAGCACGATCCAAACCAAATCCACCATGTGCCAGAAGCTCGCCGCCGTTTCGACCCCGGTCGGATTATCCGCCGCGTAGACGCCAAAGAGGCACTGCACGAAGACGACCACCAGGACGAGCATGGCAATCAGCACATGCAGCAAATGACACGCCGTGGTCAAGTAGTAGAAGGACTAGAAGACGCTCGTGCCCAGCCGATACCCCGCCGCGATCAACGCCTGATATTCCGCAAGTTTAATGACGGCGAACAGCCCGCCCGTTCCGACTCCGCCAAGCAGCCAAAGCGCGCAGGTCACGGTTCTCCCCTGGCGGATGGAGCTCACCGCGAGGGCGACACAGAAGCTACCGGTGATCAGCACCAGGGTGTTGGCAAACCCGGCTCCGACGTGCAGGCTCCGCGCCCCTTCTGCAAAGACCTGCGACGCACCGCGCCAACCCACCTCGAGGCTCACGAACAGTAAACCGAAGACGATGAGCTCAGTGAGTATGAAAAGCCAGATAGCGATATTACCGGGCAGCGTCCGCGGCTCGGTATCACGACTGGCGATCGCCTCGTCCGACAACGTCATCGCTTACCTCATAGGCTACCGCCCTGCCAGCTCGCCCCCTACAGGGGAGCAGCCCAGACCTACCGGCTCGACAGCCATTGCAAGGCTAGGACCCGGCTCGCGCGCCTGCCCGAGCCGGAATTCGCCACGCCGCCACGGCTGCGCGCCAAAATGGGTATTAATTTAGAACAAAAGCGCCGTCAAAGACACACCCACTCTGTCCGGTGGCCTGATCAGCCGGCGAGCAGCGGATCGCTCGCCAGAGACCGCTCAATTCGCTGCCTCGGCCGCGCTCGCGCCGGCCCGTCGCGGCTGCACGTCACCACGGCGCTCGGAGATGGCCACGATGACCAACGCGGCAACCAAACCCCAGATGGCATTGAAAAGCAGCACGAACAGGAATGCCCAGTTCCCGAGCTGGGCGCCGAACCAGCCCACATTCTGCTGCGAGGGAAACAAATAGAGCAGTTGGACCAATGACGGAACAAGGCTGTAAAGCAAACCGCGCACGAAAATCGAACGCCTTTTGTAGGGCAGGAGAAACAACAGGCCCCAGATGCCGCCCCAGACCAGTCGCGGATAGAGCCAAGCCGGCGTGAATGCGGGATGAATTTCGACACCCAGCCGCGCCGTCACCCCGTAGGCACCGCACAGCCAAGCCGCCGTGCTGTTGGCGAGACCGCCGACGGTGCCTCCCGTGTAGGCTACCGCGAAATTACGAAGTCCCCGAGCAATTTTCATATCGTGTCACTCCCTTCACCGACACAGCCTAGACTGCAGTTCATCAAACCAGGACTCGGCGTCGACTGATCTCGAAATCGCGCTGTCGAACTCCCAAGGCGTGGACAACGCTGCGGCCGACGGACCCAAGTCTGACCCGAGTCATCGATTCGTATCAAAGTATCATTCTTGGCGACATTTCGCGGGTGCCAAGGATTGCACACGGCCGGGGACGCCCGAGCGGACACCGCTTCATCGTTCACTTTGCGCCCGGGTTCTGATCGGCGATAATTCATCCTTTGGCCCGTGGTATGGGATGGGAATATGAATGAAGCGGCGCGGGCGCACCTGTTGAGAACGATTCGTGTGGGTGATACCACCTTCAGTCTTCTTGGCACAGCGCACGTCTCGCCCACCAGCGTCGCGGAAGTCGAAGACGCAATTGCCTTCGGCGGCTATGACGCCGTCGCGGTCGAGCTATGCACTCCGCGCTATCGGGCGCTGACCGAGCCTGATGCGCTGGAGCAGCTCGATCTTTTCCAGGTGTTGCGCAATGGCAAGGTCGGCTTGGTTGCCACCAGCCTGGCGCTGGCGGCCTTTCAGAAACGCTTGGCCGATCAGTTCGGGACACGGCCGGGCGCCGAGATGGAGGCGGCCATCAAAAAAGCCGGCACTGCGGACGTCCCCGTATGGCTGGTCGATCGGGATATCGGCATCACGCTGAAACGCATCTATCAGCGCGTTCCGTGGTGGCAACGCTTTGTGCTGCTCAGTGGCCTCATCGCCAGCATCCTCTCCCGCGAGAAGATCACCGAGGCGGAAATCGAACGCCTGAAAGAAGGCGACCTACTGGAGTCCACCTTTGCCGAGTTCGCAGAGCGCTCCTCGCTGTTGTATGAAACCCTGATCAGCGAGCGTGACCGCTACATTGCCGCCCGACTGCTGCAAAAGGCTCAGGAACTGCAGCCCGTCAGCGTTCTCGTCGTCATCGGTGCGGGGCATTTAGCCGGTGTCGAGACCGCCTTGCGCGAGCCGATAGCCGATCCCGGGGCGACCCGCAGAGCGCTTGAATTGACGCTACCCAAAGCGCGCTGGCTGAAGTGGCTGCCCTGGATCGTCGTCGGCTGCATTTTCGCGGGGTTCGGGCTCGGCTTTGCGCGCAGCCCCGCGCTGGGGATGGAGCTGATCGTCGAGTGGGTCTTGATCAATGGCAGCCTGGCCGCCTTCGGCGCGCTCTTGGCCGCCGCCCACCCCCTGACCGTAATCACTGCGTTCCTGGCCGCACCGTTGACCTCCCTGAACCCGACGATCGGGGCCGGGTTCGTCACGGCCGCCGCCGAGATGGCCCTGCGTAAGCCGCTTGTGCGCCATTTTCGAACATTGCGCAGCGACGTCACCCGGCTGCGCGGCTGGTGGCAGAACCGGATCTCGCGCACGCTGCTGGTGTTCATCTTTTCGACCTTGGGCTCAGCAATCGGAACCTACGTAGCCGGATTTCGTATCGTGGAGCACCTGCTGCACTGACCTCAGCGCTCCATCACTCCTGCAAGGCATCAGGCCAGAGAGAGGCGTCGGAGGGCCCCAATGCACGACGAGTTTCCCCATGAGGACGGGCTCACCTACCTGAACCATGCTGGCGTTGCGCCCTGGCCGCGCCGTGCTTACGAAGCCATTGCCGCATTCAGCCGCGAGAACATCATTCGCGGTGCCGCGGACTACGCGCGTTGGGGCGAGGTGGAGCAGCGCCTGCGCGAGCGTCTTGCGCGTCTCGTAGGCGCGCCGACGAGCGACGATATCGCGCTGGTGAAAAACACCTCCGAAGGGCTCTCCCTGGTCGCCTATGGGCTCGATTGGCAACCAGGGGACAATGTCGTCATAAGTGACCAGGAATTCCCGTCCAACCGCATGGTCTGGGAGTCGCTCGCCGAGCGTTTTGCGGTCGAGGTGCGTGACGTTGCACTCCACAAAACGCAGACGCCGGAAGATGCGATCCTTGAGGCGATGGACGCACGCACACGGGTACTGCCTGTCAGCACCGTCCAATACGGCTCGGGCTTACGCATGGACATCCAACGCCTGAGTCGGGCCTGTCGGGACAATGGCACACTGCTTTGCGTCGATGCCATCCAGTCGCTTGGCGCCTTGCAGCTCGATGCGGTGCAGATCGGCGCTGACTTCGTGATCGCCGATGGCCATAAATGGATGCTCGGCCCGGAAGGGCTGGGCGTGTTCTACAGTACGCCCGAGGCACGGGAGCGTCTGCAACTGCTTCAATACGGTTGGCACATGGCCGCGCAGGCCGGGGACTTCGACAATCCCGAATGGAGCGCAGCGCACAGCGCCCGCCGCTTCGAGGCCGGAAGTCCGAACATGCTGGGCATCCACGGCCTCGAGGCGAGTTTGGCGGTGCTGCAGGAAACCGGTCCGCCGCAGGTGGAACAAGCGGTGCTCAACAACGCGCGTTATCTGATTGGCCGTATCCAGGCGGAGCCGGCATTCACCCTTATCACACCGACTGAAACACACCGCCACGCCGGGATCGTGACCTTCCGCGCCGATGGCGTAGACGGGGTTGCCTTGTGCCAGCGTCTGCGCCGCAATGGTGTCATCTGCGCTCATCGCCTCGGCGGCGTGCGTTTTTCCGCCCACTACTACAATACGGTCGCGAGCCTCGATCGAGCCGTCGATCTGGCCTTGTCGATCCAGCATGATCTCAAAGCAGGGAACTGAGCTAACGCCACGCGATATGGTTAATGCGTCAGGACCCGGTGCTATTCCGAATCCGCTGTCACGCACGCTGCGCTGCAACGACTTTCCCAACGCCGATGCAAGCGGTCGCGATGAGAGGTAAACGATCACAACCAGCGTTCAGCGCCGGCCCCTACATGGTGTGTGTGGGTCGTTCCGAGTCCAGTGTGCCTGCCAAATGGGTCTCGATCTTGGCGCGGGCCGGTCCGCCGTCCTTGTCGGTGAACTGTAAACCGATCCCGGCCGTACGGTTGTCCTGAGCACCACGGGGAGTAATCCAGACAACGCGCCCGACGACGGGTATTTTTTCGGTCTCTTCCATGAGGCTCAACAGAATGAACACTTCGTCGCCGAGCTCATACGCCTTGGTCGTAGGAATGAACAGACCGCCATTTTTCACATAGACCATGTAGGCAGCGTACAAGGTTTGCTTATCCTTGATGGAAACCGACAGAATCCCCTGACGTGCGCCCGATTGCGGCCTTTGCACCATGTACGTCACCCCATCATTTTTGGCGGCGCGCCGTGGGCGGCTTTGCGCCAACCGATGAGCAGATCCTCGATCACAAGTTGCTCGTTGAGCGGTTGATCGACTACTCGTCGAATGGCCGTTACCTCCGCGATGTAATCGTGCAAGTGACGAGACTCAATGATCTCGCGCAATGCTTGCATTTCTGCCCGGCCAAGGATGCGATCTGCATCGCAGTCTGCAAAGCGGGCACGCGCCAACTCGGCAAGCGATAGCTGCAGAAGCTCAACCCAACCGCGCAACCCGAGGCCCGTCCCTACCCAATTCTGCGCCACGAGGACCGGCGCTCGACGGCCTTGGGCAATTGCCAGCAGATCGGCGAGCAAATCCGCGTAGCGCTCGGCGGCGCCGGTTTGAGCGTAGGCTATGGCCCGTAGCGGTGCGCCACCGGCCAGGGCCAATAGATCAATGGCATCAGGGTAATGCTCAGCGAGCCACTCACGGGCAACAGCCTCGGGCGGCGGGTGCAGCTGCACCAGTCGACAGCGGCTGCGCAGGGTGGCCGCCAGCGCCGAGGGCGCCCGGGTGATCAATATGATCACCACTTCCGCCGGCGGCTCCTCCAGGCTCTTGAGTAAACTGTTGGCTGCGGACCCCGTCATGCCGTCGGCCGGATCCAGCAGCGCGACACGATGCCCGCCATATTGGCTCGAGCGCATCAAAAACTCGATGAGCTCGCGGATTTGATCAATCTTTATCGAACCGCCTGCCTCGCCCTCGGCATGCACGACGCAATAATCGGGATGACTTCCAGCCGCCATCAAGCGGCAGCTTCGGCAATCACCGCAGCCCTCCGCCGAACGCGTGCGGGATATGCACAATAGCCCGCGCGCAAACCGCACCGCCAAGGTGGATTTTCCCAAACCGGCGAGTCCGGCGATCAAAAGGGCATGAGGTACTTTTCTTTGCTTGCGAGAGGCGGTCAATCGCTCCCAAGCGGACTGGTGCCACGGCAGAGGATCGCCAGGGATAGCACTCATCTCGTCGCGAGACGCTCGTCGAAAAGATCCGCCAGAGCTGCAGCAACCTGTGCTTTTACCGTCTCGAGTCCGCCACCGGCGTCGATGCATCTCATGCGCTGCGGCTCTGCGCGGCAGCGCTCCAGATAGACGCGGCGCACGCGCTCGAAAAACGCCCGGCGCTCGCGCTCGAAGCGGTCCGGGGTACCGCGCCGCGCGGCACGTGCCAATCCCGTCGCCACGGGGACGTCAAGATACAAGGTCCGGTCAGGGCGCAGCTCCCCTTGCGACCAGCGCTCCAGCAATTCGACACGGGCGGCACCAAGCCTTCGGCCGCCGCCTTGGTAGGCATAGGTTGCATCCGTGAATCGATCGCAGATCACCCACCGGCCGGCGGCAATTGCCGGCCGAATGACCTCTTTGAGATGTTGCGCGCGCGCGGCGAAGATCAGCAGCGCTTCCGCCTCCGCCGCCATGCCCTGATAGCGATGATCCAATAATAAGCTGCGCACCGCCTCTCCCAGCGCGGTGCCGCCGGGCTCGCGCGTGGTCACCGCCTCAATGGCCTGATTGCGCAATAGCTCCGCCAAGTACCCGAGGCAGGTGGTCTTACCTGCCCCCTCGATGCCCTCGACGGTAATGAATCGGGCCAGCCGGCCAGTTTCCGGCGGCTGTGCCTCACTGCCGCTGCAGGACATACTTGCGCACCGCTTTATTATGCGCCGCCAGCGTGGCGGAAAACTGATGACTGCCATCGCCGCGCGCAACGAAATACAACGCCTCGCCCTCAGCGGGGTGCAGTACCGCGGCAATCGCGTCGCGCCCCGGTATGGCAATCGGGGTGGGGGGCAAGCCTTTGCGCGTATACGTGTTGTAAGGCGAGTCCTTGCGCAGGTCGCGGCCGCGGATATTGCCGTCGAAATCCGTCCCCAGCCCGTAAATGACTGAGGGATCCGTTTGCAGCGGCATGCCGCGGGCCAGGCGGCGAATGAAAACGCCGGCAATCTTGCGCCGCTCGGCCGGCAACGCCGTCTCCTTCTCGACAAGAGACGCCAGAATCAACGCCTGGTATGGATCTCTAAAGGGTAAACCCTCAGCGCGTTGCGCCCATTGCGCCTGCAACGCCTGCTGCATGGCCGCGTAGGCGCGCTTGAGGAACGCGACATCCGTGGTCTCCCTGGGAAAGCGGTAGGTTTCCGGCAGAAAACGCCCTTCCGGCTCTTCCCCGGCGTGCCCCAGCCGCGTCATTATCACCTCGGCCGCAGCGTTCCGTGGCAACGTATGACGTAATGCCGCATGCGAGTCGATGGCCCTCAGGAGTTCGCGGAATGTCCAGCCCTCGACGATGGTGAGCCTGTGCTGTATCACGGCACCCTCAACCATCCTATCGAGCAACTGCAGCATGGTCATCCCGGGCTCGACGGCATATTCACCCGCCTTGATCGCCGAGGCCTTGCCGCTGAACCGACCGTAGAGGCGCAGGAACCGGGGGTGATCTGTCCAGCCCCGCTCGCCGAGCCGCTTCGTCAGCTCGGTGAAGGAAGTACCCGCGGCGACATCGATCTGCTGGCGCTCGCCCGACGCGAAGAGAGGATCCGTTTGCAGGCTTTGCAGCGCCACAGCGACCCAGCCGGCAAACCCGCCGGCCAGCGCTATACCGCCCGCCAGCAGGATCAGCACCAGCCGCCGTGGACGCCACATGCTCGCCTCGCTCCCGCTGGATCACGGTACATCAACAACTTGCCAACGCGCCCGACCACGATTCACCAGCGTCGAGGACATCAGAGCTGAACGGACGCATGCGGTCAATAACACCAGCGCAACCGTCTCGCCGCCCCACGCCCGGCGCTGAGCCATATCAGGCGAATCGCTCAAACCAACCGACGGAAGAGCAAACTTGCGTTGGTTCCACCGAAACCAAAGGAGTTCGTTAAAACCACATCGATCGGCATCTCGCGCGCCTCGTTCGGCACAAAATCCAGATCGAGATCGTCATCCGGATGGTCAAGGTTGATCGTGGGCGGGGCGACATGATCGCGAAGCGCCAGCATGCTGAAGATGGCTTCAATTCCGCCCGCCGCCCCGAGCAGGTGCCCGGTCATGGATTTGGTCGAGCTGACCGCCAGTTTTAGGGCATGATTGCCGAAGACGCTCTTGATCGCCTCGCATTCGACCCGATCCCCAGCTGGAGTGGATGTGCCGTGCGCATTGATATAGTCGACCTCATCGGCATTGAGCCGCGCATCCCTTAGCGCATTGCGTATCGCGAGCTGCGCACCGGCTCCATCGTCCGGCGGCAGCGTCATGTGGTAGGCGTCCGCGCTCATGCCAAAGCCGATGAATTCCGCATAGATCCTTGCATCGCGGCGCGTGGCATGCTCCAACTCCTCCAACACCAGCACGCCGGCACCATCGCCGAGCACGAAGCCGTCGCGTTCACGGTCCCACGGACGGCTGGCTCGCGGCGGATCGTCATTGCGCATAGACAGCGCGCGCGCCGCGGCGAACCCGCCAAGCCCCGTGGGCGTAGTGGCGAATTCCGCGCCACCTGCAAACATGACGTCGGCGTCACCGTAAGCGATGGCGCGAGCGGCCTGGCCAATAGTGTGCGTCCCGCTCGCGCAGGCACTGACAATCGCAAAGTTGGGGCCTTTGATCCCGAGTAGGATCGAGAGATTCCCGGAGAGCATATTGATGATCGCACTCGGAACATAAAAGGGGCTGATCTTGCGTGCCCCCCCCTTGAAAAACGCCTGCTGCACATTCTCAATGCTGAATAAACCGCCGATACCTGAGCCCAAGCAAGCCCCGATACGCTCCGCATTGCCGTCGTTGATTTCGAGCCCCGCATCACGCAGAGCATCGACGGCTGCGGCGATGCCGTAGTGAATGAAGGGATCCATTTTCCGCGCTTCCTTGGCGGCGAGGTAGCGCGTCACGTCGAAGTCTCGAACTTCACCGCCGAAGCGAACCGGGTAGCCGGATGTGTCGAAACGCTCGATCGCACGAATACCGCTGCGACCCGCGCATATATTTTTCCAAGCGTCATCAAGCGTATTGCCGACCGGGGAGATGATACCCAGCCCCGTTACCACTACACGCCGTGCGGCCACGGACAACCTCCGAACACTGAGCGGGCTGCCGGATGAAATCCTGCTTCGCCTTAGGCAGCTCGCGCGGCTTACGCCGCTTGGTCTGCATGCCTCGCATAGCCCATTCCTGGGATGGCGGCGGAGGGTGCCGAAAACTCAAGCAAGTTTCCGACACCCTTACCTACGTCTACGGTACGACAAAGTCGAGCCTTGTCGTCGCAGCGGGAAATCGGTCGTGGGGGTCGATCACAGTTGCGCGTGGCCTATTGCTCCAAGTGCTGGTTGATGTAATCGACGGCCTGTTGCACAGTCGTTATCGTCTCTGCCTCCTAATCGGGGATCTCGCACACGAACTCTTCCTCGATAGCCATTACGAGCTCGACGGTATCCAGTGAATCGGCACCAAGATCGTCAACGAAGGAAGCTTCCGGAGTCACCTCTTCCTCTTTGACTCCAAGCTGTTCGACGATGATCTTGCCTACGCGTTCTTCGACACTGCTCATCTTGGCTCTTCCTCCGCAATATGGAATGTTTCCACCCGTGCACGTTCCCCCAACACATGCCCCGAACCGATGGCGGGCGTATTGTATGTTGAAGATACTGAGTCATGCTACCGCTTGGCATCCTCCCTCAGGGCATATGCAGACCGCCGTTGACGTTCAAGGTCTCGCCGGTGATGAAACCCGCCTCCCGAGCCGCTAAAAAACATACCGCGGCGGCAATGTCCTGCGGCTCACCTAACCGGCCGAGGGGCGTCCGCGCTAATAAGGCCTCTCGCTGGGCCTCGGGAAGGGCTGCAGTCATATCCGTGGCGATGAACCCCGGCGCCACGGTGTTCACGGTAATGCCCCGGGAACCCACCTCCTGTGCCAACGATTTGCTCAAACCTATGATTCCAGCTTTGGCGGCCGCATAGTTAGCCTGTCCGGCGTTGCCGGTAAGCCCCACTACCGAGGCGATGTTTATTATCCTGCCGTAGCGGGCCCTTATCATCCCGCGCAAACACGCCTTGCACATCCGATAGACCGAGCCGAGGTTCATGTCAATGGCCGCGTCCCAATCTTCCTGACGCATCCGCAGGAACAACGCATCACGCGTAATGCCAGCATTGTTAACCAAAATACTCGGGCTGCCGAAGCGCCGGCCCACGGCTTCTACGACGGCACTCACTTGCTCGGGGTCCGTGGCATCGAGGGTCATGCCCGCCCCCGTAATGCCGGCTTCTGTCAGCCGCCGCTCGATACCCTCCGCCCCCGCGTCGGTGGTGGCGGTGCCGACAACCGTGGCGCCCGCTTCCCCGAGGCTGAAAGCGATCGCCCGCCCCAGGCCGCGGCTTGCCCCTGTAATCAGCGCGATTTGATTTTCCAACGAGAACGCCCGGGTCACTGTTCAGCCTCCTTTCAAGGCCTGCTCGAGCGATGCCGAATCGAACACCGCGGCGACATCCATCTGACGATCGATGCGACGGTTGAGGCCCGCGAGCACCTTACCGGGGCCGCACTCGATGACCCGATTCACACCTTCGCCAGCCATTCGCCGTATGATCTCGACCCAACGCACGGGACGATGCAATTGCTCGACCAGCCGTGCCCGAATGGTATCTGCCCGGCTCGCCACGGAGATATCGACGTTGTGCAGTACCGGCAGAACCGGGGGCTTGATCTCCACCTCATCGAGCCGCTCGGCCAAGCGTATGGCCGCCGGGCGCATCAAAGCGCAGTGAGAGGGGACGCTGACCGGCAACTCGAGCGCGCGTTTCGCGCCAGCCGCCTTCGCCAGAGCGACGGCACGTTCGACCGCCGCCCGATTACCGGCGATAACGACTTGGCCCGGCGCGTTGTAATTGACAGCCTCAACGACCTCGCCCTGCGCCGCCTCCTGACACACAAGGCGAACCCGGTCATCCTCGAGTCCGAGAACGGCCGCCATCCGCCCCTCGCCCGCCGTCACCGCCTCCTGCATGTAGGAGGCGCGATCGGCGACCAGCCGGATCGCCTCAGCGAACTCGAGCGCGCCGGCACAAACCAGCGCGGTGTATTCACCGAGGCTGTGGCCTGCCAGCATCGCCGGGGCCGCACCGACTCGGCTCTGCCAGCACCGCCATACAGCGACTCCCGCCGCCAGCATCGCCGGCTGAGTCCGCTCCGTGCGGTTGAGATCACTCTCCGGACCGCTTTGGACGGTTGACCAGAGATCCACCCGGAGCGCTTCAGACGCCTCCCGGAAGGTATCGCGCACAAGAGGGAAACTCGTGCCCAGATCGGCCAACATTCCCACGGACTGCGACCCCTGCCCGGGGAAAACGAATGCAAGCTTGCTGTTCTCGCTCATCGTCATCTATCAACGGCTGCCGTGATTGCTAACCCTGGCCGGCGGTGCGGCAAGCGGAGGAATGTTAACGAAGCTAGTAACGCACCAACGCCGAGCCCCAGGTGAAACCGGCGCCGAAGGCCTCGAGCAGCAAAAGCTGACCGCGTTGAATACGCCCGTCCCGTACCGCGACATCAAGTGCCAGGGGAACCGACGCCGCCGAGGTATTGCCATGTCGATCCGCCGTTATAATCACGCGCTCCATAGGGAAGCCGATCTTGCGCGCCAGTGCCGCCATGATTCGGATATTGGCTTGATGCGGTACGAGCCAATCGATGTCCTCACGCGCGAGATTGTTTGCTTGCAATGTCTCATCCACTAATGTGCCCATCGTGCGCACGGCGACTTTGAACACCTCGTTGCCGCGCATGTGGATCGTACCGGCGGTCGGGGTCAGCTGATCGTAGCCCTGAGCAATTCCCCAGGGCACGTTCAGCAAGGCCTTCTGACGGCCATCCGCATGCAGTTGAGTGGACAACACACCAGGCTCCTCGGCCGCTTCGAGTACCAAAGCGCCGGCGCCGTCGCCAAAGAGAACGCAGGTGGCGCGATCCTCCCAATTCATAATGCGTGAGAACGTCTCCGCCCCGATCACCAGGGCCCGCCGGGCACCGCCGGTGCGGATGAAACGATCGGCGACATCGAGCGCATAGATGAAGCCGCAACAGGCCGCTGCGAGGTCAAAGGCAATGGCATCGCCCGGGATATCGAGTTGTTCTTGTATCAGGCAGGCGGTGCTCGGGAAAATCTGATCCGGGGTGGAGGTTGCCAACACGAGCAGATCGATCTCGCGCCCGGTCATCCCGGACGCTTGCAGGGCACGCCGCCCAGCCGCTACGGCAAGGTCACTGCACAGCTCCCCATCCGCGGCGATGTGGCGTTCGATTATTCCGGTGCGCTCACGTATCCACTCGTCGGAGGTATCGACCATACGCTCCAGATCATGGTTCGTGATGATCCGATCGGGCAGATAGCCCCCGGTTCCGCGAATGCGTGAAACGCTCACGTTTGCAACTACTCCTGAGAGAAGATCTCTCTAAGGCGTTCGTCAATCAGCCGAGGCACCGCTTTTTCGGCCTCTAGAATGCCAACCTCGATAGCGCGTTCAAACGCGAGGGCATCGGCCCCGCCGTGGCTCTTGACCACTACGCCGCGCAAACCGAGCAGGCTGGCCCCATTGTACTGTCGTGGATCGAGCCGTCTGCGCAACGACCGCAAGACCGGCAAGGCAATCAAGCCAGCCAGCTTGCTCAGGAGGTTTTGATGAAAGGCCTCCTGCAAATACCGAGAGATCACGAACGCGACGCCTTCACTGCTTTTCAAGGCCACATTGCCCACGAAACCATCACAGACGACGACATCGGCGACGCCCTTGTAGGCGGAATCGCCCTCGACGTAACCGATGTAGTTGAGTTTGCTCGCTCGCAGGAACTGCGCAGCTCCTTTGACCTGCTCATTGCCCTTGATCGCCTCTTCGCCGAGGTTCATCAGCCCGATTCGCGGGGCGACTGTGCCACTCGCCTCGGCGAGCACCGAGCCCATCACGGCGAATCGAAAAAGCTGCTCGGCGGTGCAATCCACATTCCCCCCCAGATCAAGCATGTGAAAGCACCCGCCAAGGCACGGGATCGTCGTGCAGATCGCCGGGCGATCAATTCCCGGCAGCGTTTTCAACACATAGCGTGCCGTGGCCACCAAGGCACCGGTATTGCCGGCACTGACACAGGCATCGGCCACCCCCTCTTTGACGAGATCCACGGCCACGCGCATCGACGAGTCCTTCTTGATGCGTAGAGCCTGCGAAGGGAGCTCCGCCATGTCAACGACCTGGGAGGCAGACCGAATGCAAAGTGCATCACATTCTTTTCCGCCGTGCCGGTGCAACTCATCACGAATCATGTCCTGCCGGCCGACCAGAATCAGGCGAACCGCTCCGGAATGGCGGCTGAGAGCCCTGAGCGCAGCAGGTACCACGGCCGCCGGTCCGTGATCCCCGCCCATGGCGTCCAAGGCAATCGTAAAGCATTGCGACATAGGTGCTGAGATCGACCTTGTGATAAGGCAGGGAATTCTGTCTATTGATCTATGGCAGACATCCGCGCACGACCCGCAGAAACAGCAGCGAGCGCGGCGAGCGTTGTCTCAGCTCTCGCCGCCACCGGAGGTCACTTTGCGGCCCCGATAGTAACCGTCGGAGGAAATGTGGTGACGACGGTTCGTTTCACCCGTCGTGGGATCCACTGAGAGCGTTGGCCGCTTCAGCGCATCGTGTGCGCGCCGCATGCCTCGCTTGGAGGGGCTTTTTCGACTCTTTTGAACGGCCATGGCCAGCGTCTCCTTACCATCGGGCGATTGGCACTTAATCGGATCTTTTCTTGAACTGTTCAAGCACGACAAAAGGGCTTTGCCGGGAAGCGCCCGGCTCTGCCACCCCGGATGCCCCGGAGCCCAAGTCCCGCTGCTCGCACACCTCACCGGGCTCATGCCGCGTCACGGGCGGCAAGGCGAGCAGCAATTCGTCTTCAAGCGCGCCGAGCAAGTCAATCACTCCTCCCGGCGCGACGAGTGGATCACTCGCTTGCCCGAGCGCCTCCGCCTCAGCGACGGAATCGACGACGAGCAGCCGAAACGGTGCATGAAGCACAACCTCTTTGGGTTCCAGGCACCGCTGGCACTCCCGGCGCACGGGAGCGGTTACTGCGCCCGTGACGATAACGTATGATGGCTCCTTGAAAAGCACCTCGATGGCGGCTTCCGCAACGCCTGGAGGTGTAAGCACCAACTCCCGAAGCCGGCGCATTGTGGCGAGCGGTACGGTGCCCTCGAACCGCGCGCCATATGAATCGAGGCGCCCAATATCGATTGATTTCGGGAGGATTCGATCCGGCATAAACGCACAATATTAGTCGCCGGGGCTCATGGTGTCAAAAAAACGCCCGGCAAGCGATGACGTAAACGCCGCGGGCGCCTCGTCACCGTCGACATAAGGTTCGAGGTTAGCTCCTACAGCGTGCCCTCAGGCCCACTGTAATACCGCCATGTTCGCTACAAACTGCCCTGCAAGCCATTCACGACGTGTGCCGCACCGGCGGGAGAATCCATGCGCTTGATCCTCGGATCCGCGTCGCCTTACCGCGCCGAATTGCTGCGCCGCTTGGGATTGCCATTCGAGCAATGCCCCGGCGCAATCGACGAGACACCGCTTTCCGGCGAGAGTCCGGCCGACTATGTCGAGCGTCTGGCCGTCGCCAAAGCGCGGGCGGCCGCGCCACACGACCAACCCGCTTTGATAATCGGTTCCGATCAGACAGCCGTGCTCGATGGCGAGATCCTCGGCAAGCCCGGGACCGTGGCGCGGGCGGTTGCGCAGCTCAGTCGGGCCGCCGGCCGCCGAGTCGAGTTTCTCACCGGCCTTGCCCTGGTCAATAGCGCCTCCGGCGCCGTGCAATCGGAAACGATTCGCGTATGGGCACACTTTCGCCGCCTATCGCAGGCGAGCATCGAGCGGTACGTCGAACGCGAACGCCCGCTCGATTGCGCCGGTAGCATCAAGGTCGAAGGCCTGGGAATCGTATTGCTGCAACGCATCGAAGCCGACGATCCGACAGCTCTCATCGGCCTGCCGCTGATCAGCCTGACCGCAATGCTCGCCACGCAAGGCGTGCATCTGCCCTGAACATACGGGTTCGCGGGAGTCCGCACCTGCCGTGCATCAATCGCGTCAATGCGCAGGTGCTATTGCCCTTGCAGGGCGGTACGCGCGCGCAGAAACCCTAGCACCGCTAACAACTCCTCACTGAGCTCCGCCTGCACGGCAACCTCGCCCTGACCGCGCAGTTCGAATGCCACCCCGCTCGCGTGCAGGAACAACCGGCGCAGGCCCGCCCGACGCAACGCCCGGTTGGCTTGTTGATCACCGTATCGCTCATCGCCCGCCACCGGGTAGCCGCTGTGAGCGGCGTGAACTCGTATCTGGTGCATCCGCCCCGTATGCAACTCCACGTCGGCCAGTGTCCAGCCGCGGTGCCGCTCGCGCGGGCGGAACACCGTCAAAGCCTCGCGCCCCGAGCGATTCACCTGCACCGGCTGCAAATGCCCCGAACCCGGGCGGCGCTCGAGTGGTGCGTCGACACGTAAAATCTCTTCGGTCAACTCGCCCTTCAGCAGAGCGATGTAGCGCTTCACCACGCGATTGGAGCGCATCAGCTCGTGAATCTCGCGCAGCGTCTCGCGCCGCTTCACAACGATGAGACAGCCACTGGTATCACGATCGAGGCGATGGGCCAAATCCAGGAAATTCGCCGCGGGGCGGCGAGCGCGCAGGGCCTCGATAACCCCGTAGGCGAGGCCGCTACCGCCATGCACGGCAAGGCCGCTCGGCTTGTTCAGGACCAGCAACGCCTCGTCTTCGAATAGAATCGATTCCTCTATGCGTTGGAGAATGCGCGGCGAGGGCGCGCCACGCTCCTCGCGCTCGCGCAGACGCATGGGCGGCAGCCGCAGGCGATCGCCGGGGCAGAGACGGTAGTCGGGCCGAACCCGCCCGCCGTTGACGCGAACTTGGCCCCGTCGCACCAGGCGATAAATTCGTGTTTTGGGTAAGCCCTTGAGCTCACGCAGCAAAAAATTATCCAGGCGCTGTCCTTCGTAGTCGCCCGCGATCTCGATGTAGCGAACTCCCGACACGTGCCGCCCTTCAAAAAACAATTGGCACATGTTACGGGAAAACTGCCGTGGGCGGGCATTTGAAGCAACCTTATAACGCTGATAAAGTAGCTTGTGAGTTGCAATATTATGGATTTTATTCAACGAAAACTCGGCGGGGAAAGGTTGCTGTAAAGCGCAGCACAGTGTTCGAACAAACGCTAGCCTTTTTCCAAGGTTTGTCAGGCGTCACGCATATCCATGTGCGCCCAATCGACTGCGCCCACCCGGGCTTTTGTCCTCGATCACCACATGGCGGGTTTGATTGTCTCGCAACGGATCTGCGGATCGTTGAACGGGCAGATCATGCCGTTGCCGCTCACCTGTGAAGGTAAGAGCGCCGGCGTCCCGCTTGGTATGACGAGCACCTGGGTCGAGCGCTGGAGAAAAAGACCCAATGAAGAGGATGTTGATCAATGCAACGCAGCCCGAAGAGCTGCGCGTTGCGCTAGTGGAAGGCCAGTCACTTTACGATCTAGACATTGAAACGCCAGCACGGGAGCGAAAAAAAGCCAATATATACAAAGGCAAGATCACCCGCATCGAACCGAGCCTCGAAGCTGCCTTCGTGCAATACGGCGCCGAACGCCACGGGTTCCTTCCATTCAAGGAAATCGCGCGCGGCTACTTCCAGACCGATGAAGATGCCGACCTGACCAAGGTCAGCATCAAGGAAGCGGTCCGTGAAGGCCAGGAGCTCGTCGTTCAAGTTGACAAGGAAGAGCGAGGTAACAAAGGGGCGGCGCTCACCACGTTTGTGAGCTTGGCAGGGCGCTATTTGGTGTTGATGCCGAATAACCCACGCGCCGGTGGCGTTTCACGCCGCATCGAGGGACAGGACCGCACTGAAGTACGCGATGTGCTGCGCTCTCTGGATGTGCCCGAAGGAATGGGGCTGATCGTGCGCACCGCCGGAGTTGGCCGCAGCGGCGAGGAGTTGCAATGGGACCTCGACTATTTGCTGAACCTCTGGAGCAGCATTCAGAAGGCCGCTGCCGAGCGGACCGCGCCGCTGCTCATCTATCAGGAAAGCAATGTCATCATCAGGGCGTTGCGTGATTACCTGCGCAGTGATATCGCCGAGATCCTGGTCGATGACCCTGATGTCTACGAGCAGGCCAAGGCCTTCATTCAACAGGTGATGCCCCACAATCTGGGCAAGCTCAAACCCTATCAAGACACCGTACCGTTGTTCACCCGCTATCAGCTCGAGAGCCAGATCGAATCGGCCGTCCAGCGTGAGATTCGTCTTCCGAGCGGTGGCGCCATCGTTATAGATCGAACTGAAGCGCTGATATCGATCGACATCAACTCCTCACGTGCCACCAAAGGCGCGGATATCGAGGAAACCGCGCTGCAAACCAATAACGAGGCCGCGGACGAAATTGCCCGCCAACTTCGCTTGCGGGACCTGGGCGGCCTCATCGTCGTCGATTTTATCGACATGGGTGCAAACCGCAATCAGCGGGAAGTTGAAAATCGGCTACGCGAAGCCGTCAAGATGGACCGCGCTCGGGTCCAGGTCGGGCGAATCTCCCGCTTCGGATTGCTCGAGATGTCACGCCAGCGGCTGCACACCTCGCTCGGGGAATCCAGTCAGGAGGTATGCGCCCGCTGCGGCGGCCGCGGCACCGTACGCGGCGTTGAGTCATTGGCGCTTTCGATCCTGCGCGTCATTGAAGAAGAAGCAATGAAAGAGAAAACGCAGCGGGTATTGGCGCAACTGCCCATTGAAGCGGCGACGTTCCTCCTTAACGAGAAGCGTTCCGCATTGCTGGCGACGGAACAACGCAACGACGTTGAAATCATTCTCATCCCAAACAAAAACCTGGAGATCCCGCACTACGAAGTTCAGCGGGTTCGCGTGGACGAGCGCAGCGCCGAGGGTGCCAGCTACCGATTGATGGCCGAAATGCCGCAGAGCAAGCTCGCCGATCAATTGATGATCTCGGCTACTCAGAAACCGCGGATGGAAGTGCCGGTGGTGAAGCATTTGAAGCCGGCAACTCCGGCACCTGCGCCGTTGCGAATGAAAACATCGCCCCTGACCGACACCGCTCACATGGGCAAGGGGCTTAGCGGCTTTTTCGGGTGGCTGCGGAAATTGGTGCCTGGCAGCGAACAACATACCGGCCAAGAAGTGGCTGACCGTGACCACGAACCGCCTCGTGCCCGCAGCGACAAAAGCCCTGAGGGCAAAACCACCCAGCGCCCCGTGGCCCCCGATAAAGCCGAACCCGCCGCAGGCGCGGTTCAAGAGGAGATCTCGGCAGAGCCGAGCGAAACGGGCGAAGAGTCTCAGACTCGCAGCACCACCCGGCGGACCAATCGGCGCGGCCGCCGGGGCGGGCGCCGCCGCCGTAACGCAGGCGAGAAAAGCCAACAGCCGGACACCCTGCCGGTGGCGGAGTCCGATGCCACTGCGGCAAATTCGCAAAGGCCGGCATTGCCTGAGTCAATGTCCGATGCGCATGATCATGCAGTGCCGCGCGAAACTGAAACGGCTTCAAACCATGCCTCGCCCTCGCCCTCGAAGCCGAAACCGCCGGCACGCGAAAAACTTGTCGCGACCGGGGTTACTACGGATGAAAGCCAGCCGGAGAGTATCAGCACCGATCCGCGGCGCTGGCCCGGTCGACCACGGATTCCCCGTGCGGCACAGGCAGCGCAGGACGGTGCCGGCGAGACACGAACGCTGCCGAGTGCAACGATAGAGCCCAGCGGACCGACATCACCCGAGGAATCCGAGGCGCCGATCACCACCACACAGGCAATCGCGGTAGCGCCTCAACCGGAGGTCGGCCCCTCGGCCGCCGCCGAGGCGACACAACCCGGCGAACAGTATCCGGATGAGCGAGTCGTGCACGAGGAGACCGCCGAGCCATCGACACCGATAGCATCCGCTAGTGACGGACCGGAATCTGGCGACAAAGCAAGTGCTGAAACGACCAAAAAACCCAGAACCCGGAAGGCCGCCACCGCCAGCCAGGATAAAAAGACGCAGGCTCGGAGCACGAAACGAAAAGAGCCACAACCGCGGCGGCGTCAACGGGCGAAGCCAGCGAACGCAGTTGAAGGCGAGGCCGAATCCGCCAAGGCCGACAGCACGAGCACCGACGGCAGCCCCGGCGAAGACGATTCCACAACTCACTGACGGCTGAGAGATGGCGAGCACGCAAACCTCAAAGCGCCACCCAATAGCGGTGGTGCTCCCACTCCCGGCGGCAAGGATACGCCGAGAACTCGATACCGCTTTAGCTTATATCAGATGTTGTGTTGCTCACGGATCGTCTGGAGCAGCCCTCGTGCTGCCTCCTCGACTAGATCGAGGACGTATTCGAAGCCGCCACGGCTGCCAAAATAAGGATCCGGAACCTCGCACTCCGTAAGGGCAGGCGCGAAATTCAAAAACGCATGGATGCGATCACGACAGTCGGCGGGCGCTTGCGCCCGCAGCCATTCCAGATTGTTGCTGTCCATAGCGAGAATCCAGTCGAAATTACAGAAATCGAGCGAATCGACTGCCCGCGCACGCAAGTCGCTAATGTCGATACCGCGGCGTGCCGCAGCTTCCATGGCCCGTTGATCGGGTGGACGGCCGACATGATAGTCGTGCGTTCCCGCCGAGTCCGTCTCGATCAGATGCTCAAGGCCCTGCGCCTTGACGTGGGTGCGAAAGATGCCCTCCGCCGTCGGCGAGCGGCAAATGTTCCCCATGCAAACGAACAATACGCGGATCATGGTTGTCGATCTCCGCAACTGGCGAACGGGTCACGGATAACCTTTCCCGCCTGGAACCAGGCTTTGCCTTCCACGGTCACTGTTGGCGTTTCTCCATGCAAATGAACTATTCGCCCGCGCTCAACCGCGCTTCGACCAGCAATAAATCCGCCTCCGTGTCCACGCCTGGGCCGGGCGCTTCCTGGGCGTCCTCTACCCGGATCGACTCGCCGTGCCAAAGCATCGCGAGTTGTTCGAGCTGCTCGTGTTGCGCTAACGCGCAGGGCGTGAATGCCCGATAGCGGCGCAAAAAAGCCGCTCGGTAAGCGTAAACTCCCAGGTGGCGGCGATAGATTCCTCCCCCTTCCTTTAACACAGCAGGTGGACGTCCGCCGGCGAACGCGTCACGATCCCATGGAATGGGGGCACGCGAGAAGTACAGCGCGCGGCGATCGTTTGCCAAGACCACCTTTACCACATGAGGGCTGCTGAGCTCTGCCGGATCCACGATGGGGGTCGCCAGCGTCGCAATCGCCAAATCCCGACACCGTTCCAGGGCCTCCGCCACTTGGCGCAATAATCGCGGCGGCATCAA